>CAKARM010000291.1:0-3107 GCA_916720585.1 uncultured Neisseria sp. | reverse complement strand
TTTTTATAACACATTTTTACATCAGGGATATCAAATGTCTGCACATGATCAAGCATTATTATTACGTCGTCTGAACACGCATTGTCAGCAGGCGATGGAAGCTGCAGCCGGCTTATGTCAAACACGAGGTCATGCCGAAATTACGGTTGACCATTTATTTATCAAATTGCTCGAACTAGGGGATGGAGACGTTAATGCCTTATTGAGGCGTTACGAAATTGATTTAGAAAATATTTGGAATCCTTTGTTGAGTACGATGGACAAACTTCCACGCAATGTTCGTGGTAATCCTTCTTTGTCTAAATCATTGATTAGTTTATTGTCGGATGCATGGTTGTTGGCAAGTGACGAAGGTGCATCTGAAATCCGTTCGGTTTTCCTATATCAGGCATTGCTGAAATCTCCTTACCGTCTGATGACGCAGGAAGCATGGCCCTTATTAAGCCTGACTGAAACACAGATAGGTCGTCTGAAAACTTGGTTGGACGAAGTTTCTATCGAAGGTGAGAATAATACATTTGCGCAGCCGGCTTCAGAAGAAGGTCAGCATACAGTTTCAGCGGAATCTAAACCCCAACAAACCGCTACAGCAGGACAAAACGATGCGCTTGCACGTTTTACCGTCAATTTGACTGAAAAAGCCGCTCAGGGCGGTATTGACCCTGTATTTGGACGTGAAACTGAAATCCGTCAAATGATGGATATTTTATCGCGTCGCCGTAAGAACAACCCTATTTTGGTTGGCGAACCGGGTGTCGGTAAAACTGCATTGGTAGAAGGTCTGGCATTGAAAATCGCTTCAGGCGAGGTGCCTAAGATATTGGAAAACACCCAAGTATTGGTGTTGGACTTAGGTCTTTTGCAAGCGGGTGCGGGGGTGAAGGGCGAATTTGAACAACGCCTGCGCAATGTTATCGAGGCTGTTCAGAATTCTGAAGAACCCGTTTTATTATTCATCGACGAAGCGCATACGTTAATCGGTGCAGGAAACAGTGCAGGCGGCGCGGATGCAGCCAACCTCTTAAAACCGGCTTTGGCGCGGGGTGAATTGCGTACCATCGCAGCGACAACCTGGAGCGAATACAAACAATACTTTGAAAAAGACGCCGCGTTGGAACGCCGTTTCCAAATGGTCAAAGTTGACGAACCCGATGATGAGGCTGCGTTCACCATGCTCCGCGGTTTGAAGCAACGTTATGCCGCTTACCATAAAGTCCATATTCAGGACTCCGCCGTCATCGCAGCCGTACAACTTTCCCGAAAATATATTACCGGCCGCCAACTGCCGGACAAAGCCGTAGATTTGTTGGATACGGCAGCCGCACGCGTCCGCATGAGTTTGGATACCGTGCCTCATATTTTCGGTTTGATGGATGTCCAAATTTCTTCACTGCAGCGCGAGCTGGAAGCATTGGATGCCGACAAGCAATTAGGTCGTCTGAATGCATCGCAGCAAGATAACATTCGACAAGTTGAGCAAGAGATTGCCCAGTTGAATGAAGAGCGCGAGGAAATGAACCGCCGATATCAGGAAGAAAAACAATTGGCAGATGAAATCCAATCCTTGATGGAAGCTGCCAAGAATACAGAATTGACTTCTGAAGAGCGACAAACCGCGCAACACAGCTTGACCGAGAAACAGCAACAGCTTGATGCCGTTGTCGCGGGCAAACCGTTGATTTTCACCAGCGTTGATGAGACCGTAATCGCCGATATTATTGCCGATTGGACAGGCGTCCCCGCAGGCAGCGTTCTCAAAGATGAACTGGCAAACCTGCTGCAACTGGAAAGCCTGCTTGAGAAACGCGTGGTTGGGCAAAGTGAAGCCATTCATGCTATCGCGCAAAGTTTGAGAGCCGCTAAAGCCGGTTTGAAAACCAACGATTCCCCATTGGGCGTATTCCTGTTGAGCGGTCCGTCCGGCGTAGGTAAAACAGAAACGGCGCTGGCTTTGGCAGATGCGCTGTTCGGCGGCGAAAAATCGCTGATTACCATCAACCTGTCCGAATACCGCGAAGCGCATACCGTTTCCCAACTCAAAGGTTCGCCTCCGGGTTATGTCGGTTATGGCGAAGGCGGCGTTTTGACCGAAGCAGTACGTCAAAAACCTTACAGCGTCGTATTATTGGACGAAGTTGAGAAAGCCCATAAAGACATTCTCAATCTCTTCTACCAAGTCTTCGACAAAGGCATGATGCGTGACGGCGAAGGTCGGGAAATCGATTTCAAAAATACCGTTATCCTGATGACGTCAAACTTGGGTGCGAACGAATTGACCCAATTGCTGCAACCGCAAGAGCCTGAAGAAACAGAAGAAGCTGTTGCAGAAGAAGGTAAAGAGCAAAACACGCAAGAGCAGATTGTGGACACTGAAGTCGAACTTTCTGCACAAATGCCGGATGGCTCGTCTGAAAACGCCTGCGTTTCAGACGACCCTGTTGAAACCGATGAAACGCCTGAATTCAGTCTGGAAGAGTTGGCAGAAGCGATTCGTCCGATACTGACAGACCATTTCCAAGCTGCTCTGTTGGCGCGTATGCAGGTTGTTCCTTATCGTCCGTTGGAAAAAGAGGCATTGGCTCAAATCGTCAGACTGAAGCTGGACAAAATTGCTGACCGACTGTACGAAGCCCATCAAACACGCCTCAGTTACAGCGAAGATTTTGCAGCGCTTCTGGCTGATTCTTGCACTACCGGCGACAGCGGTGCACGCAATATCGACCATTTGCTCAACCGCCAAGTCATGCCTGCCATCGCGCAAAGCTTTTTGCAATGGCAGCAAACCGCAGGGCATATGCCTGAACATGCAAAATTGGAGTTGGGCGAAGATGGTATAGACGTTTTATTTGAATAATGGGAAGAGAATAGGTCGTCTGAAATCATTATGTTGTTCAGACGATCTTCATTAATCTTTCACTTTATTGATAACGCATCTCAATAGCCATTAGAAAGGTCGTCTGAAAAAAAGCTTTTCTTAGTTCAGACGACTTTTTATAGCTAACGTATTATTGAAACCCATTATATAGTGGATTAACTTTAAATCAGGACAAGACGACGAAGCCGTAGACAGTACAGATAGTACGGAACCGATTCACTTGGTGCTTCAG
>CAKARM010000290.1:0-3148 GCA_916720585.1 uncultured Neisseria sp. | reverse complement strand
AAATTCGGGTTTTCAGACGACCTTTCGTTTGTGGACAAGCTTTGTTTTGTCTTTAAGCTTTTTCGTGTGTCAGATGGCGCACAGACGCGGCGATTTCGTCCGCCATCCGACGGCTGGCGCCTTGATGGCCGGCGACGAAGCGTGCCGCCTGTTGGGCGAAATGGCTGCGCTCGCTCGGGTTTTCCAAACAGGCTGAGACGAAGGTGCGCCATTCGTCCGCATTCTGCACCTGCACCGCCGCTTGGGCTTCCAACGCGCTGCGGCAGGCAGCGGCAAAGTTGTAGGTGGAAAAGCCGAACACGGTCGGAATGCCGCAGGCTATCGGCTCGATGATGTTTTGACAGCCGCTGTCCACGAGGCTGCCGCCGACAAAGGCGACATCCGAACTGAGGTAGTAGGCAAAGAGTTCGCCCATGCTGTCGCCCACCCAGACTTGGGTTTGTCGGGAAACCGGCAGGTTGTCGCTGCGTTTTTGAACGGTATAACCCAATGCCTGCGCCGTTTCAAAGGTCGTCTGAAAACGCTCCGGATGGCGCGGAACGACGACCAGCAAGGCATCGCCGGCATATTTTTTCCACGCTTCGAGCAAGAGCGCCGCTTCGTCTTGGTCTTTGTAAAAACGGGTGCTGGCGCAGACGGCGACGGGGCGCGTGCCTATGCGTTCGCGGAAGGCTGCCGCCAGCGCGCGCATCCGTTCGGGCGGGGAAATATCGTATTTGGTGTTGCCGCAGACATGGACGTTGGACGCGCCGATCAAGTGCAGCCGCTCCGCGTCTTCGGCGGTTTGCGCGAAACAGCCGCTTAAGGTTTGCAGCGCAGGCTCGAACAGGTTGCGGATTTTCAAATAGCCGCGCTGCGATTTTTCAGACAGGCGGGCGTTGGCGAGAAACAGGGGGACGTGCGCGTCGGCGCAGGCGTGCATGAGGTTGGGCCAGATTTCCGTTTCCATCAGTACGCCGAACAGGGGGCGGTGTTCCTTCAGGAATTGGGCGACCCATTCGGGTTTGTCGTAAGGCAGGTAACGGCATTGCGCGTCGGGGAACAGTTCTTTCGCGGCAGCGCGTCCGGTCGGCGTCATTTGGGTCATGAGCAGCGGCGCGTCGGGGAAATGGCGGCGCAGGGCTTCCACCAAAGGCTGCGCGGCGCGGGTTTCGCCGACCGATACGGCATGCACCCAAATCGGACGCTGAACAGGCCGGTCAAACGGTTCGCCGAAACGCTCGCCCCAATGGTAGAGATAGGCAGGCGATTTGACGGCGCGCTTTTTGAGATAGTGGCGGATAAGCGGCGGCGCGATGCGCCATAATTGCGTGTAAAACCAACGATTCATGTATTCCACTCGAAAACGTTACGGACGGGGTGGCGGACGGTGCGCGGCGGGGCGGAATGTAGGCGGTTGACGGTTTCAAACAGCCTGTCGCCGAACCTCCGGTTTCCCGAGCCTATTCTAGCCGATTTTGCCGCTTCGCCCACGCCTCTTTTGAGCTGACTTGATGTAACGGCGAAAAAAGGTCGTCTGAAAACCCGAAATCCGATTTTCAGACGACCTGTCTTGGTTGCGTCGCAGCGGTTTACGCCGCTTTCTTTTCGCGTATCGGCAAGTTCAGCAAAGCCGCCATCCCCGCCAACACCGCGTCGGCATACCACATCCAGCCGTAATCGTTGAACCGGTAAATCACGATGCCGCCGATATACGAGCCTAAAAAACCGCCGATTTGGTGGCTCAACATCGTCAGCCCGAACAGCGTCGCCAAATAGCGCGTGCCGAACAGTTTGCCCGTAATCGCAGCGGTCGGGGCGACGGTGGCGAGCCAAGTGAAGCCCAGCGCGGCGGCGAAAATGTAGAAATTGACGTCGGTTCTCGGGGCAGCAAGGTATATCAGCACCATCGCCACGCGCGAGGCGTAGAGTCCGAACAAAACATATTTGCCCAAAAACCGCCCCGTACACCAGCCCGAAAAAATGCAGCCCGCGATGTTCGCCAAACCGATAATCGCAATCGAAGTCGAAGCGACCGAAGCGGGCAGGCCGCAGAGCGCGATTTCGTTGGGCAGGTGGGTCACTAAAAACGCAATGTGGAAACCGCAGGTAAAAAAGCCTAAGTGCAGCAGGATGTAGCTGCGGTCTTTAAACGCCGCTTTGACTGCCTGCCCCAGCGATTGCCCGTTTTCAGACGACGTGTGGTGCGTGGCGACAGCGTTTTTGCCGCCCGCCAGCCACCACGAAACCGGCAGGATTAAAAGCGCGATCCCGCCCCAAACATAAAACGTCCCCGTCCAGCCGACGGCGGGCAACACCAGCAAACCCTGCACCAGCGGCGCAAACAGAAACTGCCCCGCCGAACCGCCCGCGTTGACCAGCCCCGAAGCCAAACCGCGTTTGTGCGGCGGCACTTTCGCCGCGACCTGCCCCATAATGATGGAGAAACCGCCCGCCCCCGTTCCGAATGCAAAAAGCAGCCCGATTGCCAGCATCAGCCCCCAATAAGTCGGCATTTGCGGCACCATCAGGCAGGCACAGACCAACAGCAACGCGCCGCCGCCCAACACCTTAAACGCGCCGAAGCGGTCGGCAAGCGCGCCGGAAAGCGGCTGGGACACGCCCCACATCAACTGGAAAACGGCAATAATCAGGCTGAACTCTTGGATACTCAGCTCGGTAGAGTCGACGACGGGACGGACAAACAGCCCCATAGTCATACGCATACCGATGGTAATCAGTAGGATGGCGGCGGCAGCGGCGATTACCAGCCAAAGGTTGGGGGATTTTTGCTGTGTGTGGGTCATGGTTATTGTTTGTTTCTATTGGAAAATGCCGTTCAATCAAACGGCAGAATGACGGATTTTAACAAACGGGCTGACGCAGGCTAAATAACTCCTGATGCTTTGGATATAGCCAAAACCTCTATCCGCGCCGCATTGACCGTTCTCCTTTACCTGCAAGGCAGGATATGGAACGCGGACAGAAATTCAGCGCGTAAAGAACGGCAAAGGTCGTCTGAAAACTCAAAATCCGATTTTCAGACGACCTTTGTCCCGAGAACGGATAAAATCCGTATTGATGAAGCCATATCGGCTTCAAGCGGATTCCCGATATAGTGGATTAAAATTGCAATGATACGGCGTTGCCAACGCCCTTATGTACTATC
>CAKARM010000289.1:0-3159 GCA_916720585.1 uncultured Neisseria sp. | reverse complement strand
ACCCGAAAATAGGTTTTCAGACGACCTTTTTGATGGTGGGCAACATAAGGAACAGGCAACGAAGCAGGGGGTGTTCATCCGCTATATGTTTGCCTGTTGGAATACCGATTTGCCTAGATTTGCATATTCTGTCGTACAATACGCGCTTTCAGACGACGTCTGGACTTTTGAAGGAATAAAACGGATGAACTTGTTAGGGGCTTTGGCAAGGGTCGGTAGCTTAACAATGCTGTCGCGCATACTTGGCTTTTTGCGTGATGCGGTAATTGCCCGCACGTTTGGTGCGAGCATGGCGACCGACGCTTTTTTTGTGGCATTTAAACTGCCCAACCTGCTGCGCCGTATCTTTGCGGAAGGGGCGTTTGCCCAGGCTTTTGTGCCGATTTTGGCGGAATATAAGGAAACGCGTTCGAAAGAAGCGACGGAGGCGTTTATTCGCCATGTGGCAGGGATGTTGTCATTTGTCTTGGTCATCGTTACCGCGCTGGGCATTCTAGCCGCGCCTTGGGTGATTCAGGCTTCCGCGCCCGGCTTTAAAGAGCCGAAAAAGATTTTGCTTTCCATCGATTTGCTGAAGATAACGTTCCCGTATATCTTGTTTATTTCTCTGTCTTCCTTTGTCGGCTCAATCCTTAATTCCTATCATAAATTCAGTATTCCTGCATTTACGCCGACGTTTTTGAATATTTCTTTTATCGTTTTCTCAATATATTTCATCCCCTATTTTGATCCGCCTGTGACCGCGTTGGCGTGGGCGGTCTTTGTCGGCGGAATTTTGCAGCTCGGCTTCCAGCTGCCTTGGTTGGCAAAACTAGGTTTTTTGAAGTTGCCTAAGCTTAATTTCAAAGATGCAGCGGTCAACCGCGTGATGAAACAGATGGCACCTGCGATTTTGAGTGTGAGCGTGGTACAGATTTCTTCGGTGATCAACACGATTTTTGCGTCCTATCTGCAATCGGGCAGCATTACGTGGATGTATTACGCCGACCGTCTGATGGAGCTGCCCAGCGGTGTTTTGGGTGCGGCGCTCGGTACGATTTTGCTGCCAACTTTGTCCAAACACGCCGTCAATCAGAATACCGAGCAGTTTTCCGGACTGCTCGATTGGGGGTTGCGTCTGTGTATGCTGCTGGCGCTGCCGGCGACAGTCGGGGTTGCGGTATTGTCGTTCCCGTTGTTGGCGACGCTGTTTATGTCCAGTAAGTTTTCACTGTTTGACGCGCAGATGACGCAGCAAGCGCTGATTGCCAATTCTGTCGGTATACTCGGATCTATCATGGTCAAAGTGTTGGCACCCGGTTTCTATGCACGGCAAAACATCAAAACGCCGGTCAAAATCGCCATCTTCACGCTCATCTGCACGCAGTTGATGAACCTTGCCTTTATCGGTCCTTTGAAGCACGCCGGGCTTTCGCTCGCCGTTAGTTTGGGCGCGTGTATGAATGCGGGACTGTTGTATTACCTGTTGCGCAAACACGGCATTTACCAACCTAGCAAAGGATGGGGAATTTTCCTGATTAAAATAGTGCTGTCGCTTGTTGTAATGGGCGGGGGATTATGGGCTGCACATACTTACCTGCCTTTTGATTGGGTACACGTTGGTGCTTTGCGTAAAGCAGGGCAGTTGTGCATCCTGATTGCGATAGGCGGCGGTTTGTATTTCGTTTCGCTGGCTACTCTGGGTTTCCGACCGAGGGATTTCAAACGGGTGGAAACTCGCTAGAGGCTGTTAAGACGTAAAAGAGGTCGTCTGAAAACCTATATTTCAGGTTTTCAGACGACCTTTTTTCATGACGGCAAACTTACGCAACCGCAGGAGCGACAGCTTTTACATAGTTCAGCGCGATAAACTGCTTTTCGGGATCAAGCTCGGTGATTTTGAGCAGGACTTGCGATTTGGGTAGCGCGTCGAACGGGATGCCGGTGGCGCGGGTTACCAGCGGCAGGCCTTCGATGCGGACGAGGTCTTCTTTGAGGATGGTCGCGGTCAGCTCGCTTGTGCCTTGCTGTTGCAGGTACACGAGGCTCCAGTAGGCTTCCATCTGCCGTTGGAAATCGGCGTAGGCGGCGTAGGCGGTGTCGAAATCGCGCAGTGCGGCGAAGAGTTCGGCATCGCTTTGCTGGAAGAGCGGCTCGGCGGAGTCGTCTATCAAGCTGAGGAGTTGTTTTTGGTTGATGTAGTCGGCAGCGCGGCGCAGCGGCGAGGTGAACCAGCCGTAATGTTGCACGCCCATGCCGATGTGCGGCTCGGATTTGGTGCTCATGCGCACTTTTCCGGCGGGTTGCACGCGGAAGAGGCCGGGCAGGTCGTTATCATGGAGCATCTGCGCCCAAGTGCTGTTGGCGAGTATCATCATTTCGCTGACCAGCATGTCGATGGGCGAACCGCGTTCGCGGCGGACGACGGAGACTTTGCCTTCTTCATCCAATTCAATGCTGTAATCGTATTGCGGCGCGCGGTCGGGCTCGTATTTGCCGCGTGCTTTTTGCAGGGCGACGGCAAATTGGTGGAACCAAATCAGGTCTTGATGATGGGCGAACATCATTTCGCCGGCTTCGTCCAAGCCGGTTTCGGCGTTGAAATGCGGCTCGATGGTTTGAATGCGCAGGTTTTCGGCGATGTTGACGGCTTCGATTTTGCAGGTCGGCTCGCCGACGTTGAACTCGCTGTCCACATCAAAATAAATGCTGACGGCAGGACGGTACGCGCCCGCATCGAGGCTGAACGCGGCAATCCAGTTTTCGGGCAGCATGGTGATTTTGCCGCCGGGGAAATAGACCGTGCTCAAGCGTTCCATAATGTTTTTTTCCATTTTGTCGCCTTGTTTAATGGCGAGCGACGGCGCGGCGATATGGATGCCGACGCGCTTCGTGCCGTTGCCCAAATCTGTCAGGCTTAAAGCGTCGTCCACTTCGGTGGTTGATTCGTCGTCGATGGAAAAGGCGGTAACGTCGGCCTTGGGCAGGTCGGGCATTTCGGGTAGGGGGAGGTCGGGGAAGTCTGTGCCTTTGGGAAAGTATTTGATTTCAAAGCCGTCTTGCAGATATTGTGGGATGGATGTAATGCCACCTGTTTTTTTCGCCAATTCGTAAGCGGAGGTTTTCAGCGCGTCGGCGGCTTTGGTAAAGGCTTTGTAGGTCAGCGACTGCTTGTCGGGC
>CAKARM010000288.1:0-3181 GCA_916720585.1 uncultured Neisseria sp. | reverse complement strand
CCCGTACACGGCGGGCGTTGCCGCCTTGTCTCATTTTTATTTTAATCCACTATATTTCGCCATTTCCGCAAACACTTGATGCGCGGTGGCGATGGTTTCGTCAATCAGCTCGGGCGTGTGCGCGGCGGAGACGAAGCCTGCTTCATAGGCGGACGGGCCGAAGGCGGTGTTGCGGTCGAGCATGCCGTGGAAGAAGCGTTTGAAGGCGTCGATATTGGAACGCGCCATGTCGCCGTAGTTTTGCGGGGCATGGGCGGCGAAATACAGGCCGAACATACCGCCCACGCTGTCGGCGGTAAACTCGATGCCGTGCGCTTTGGCGGCGGCGGCAAGCCCGTCGGCGAGGCGGCGGGTCAAGGCGGTCAGGTTTTCGTAAAAGCCTTCGCGCTGGATGATTTCAAGCGTTTTCAAGCCGGCGGCGACGGCAATCGGGTTGCCTGATAATGTGCCTGCCTGATACACACCGCCCAGCGGGGAAATGCATTCCATGATGTCTTTGCGTCCGCCGAACGCGGCAAGCGGCATACCGCCGCCGATGACTTTGCCCATCGTGGTCAGGTCGGGCGTGATGCCGTGCAGCGATTGCGCGCCGCCGAGCGCGACGCGGAAGCCGGTCATCACTTCGTCGTAAATCAACACCGCACCGTGTTTTTCAGTCAATTCGCGCAAGGCTTTGACGAAAGCTTCGGTCGGGCGGACCAGGTTCATATTGCCGACGAAGGGTTCGAGGATGACGCAGGCGATTTCGTCGCCGTTGCGGGCGAACGCTTCTTCAAGCTGGGCAATGTTGTTGTATTCGAGGACTAAGGTGTGTTTGGTAAAGTCGGCGGGAACGCCTGCGGAAGACGGGTTGCCGAAGGTGAGCAGGCCGCTGCCGGCTTTGACGAGCAGGCTGTCGGAATGTCCGTGGTAGCAGCCTTCGAATTTGATGATTTTGTCGCGTCCGGTGAAGCCGCGCGCAAGGCGGATGGCGGTCATGGTGGCTTCGGTGCCGGAACTGACGAGGCGCAGCCGTTCGATCGACGGCATGATTTTGGCGATTTCTTCGGCGATGACGATTTCGCCTTCGGTGGGCGCGCCGAAGGACAAACCACCCAAGGCGGCTTCGCGCACGGCTTCGATGACTTCGGGGTGCGCGTGTCCGACAATCGCAGGCCCCCACGAACCGACGTAATCGGTGTAGCGCGTGCCGTTTTCGTCCCAAACATACGCGCCTTCGGCTTTTTTGATGAAGCGCGGTACGCCGCCGACGCTGCCGAATGCGCGGACGGGGGAGTTTACGCCGCCGGGGATGATGGCTTTGGCGCGGTCAAACAGGGTTTCGTTACGGTTCATAGCGGATTCTTTCTGAGGTCGTCTGAAAAATAAGCGGTATTTTATCATCAGATTGCCCGTACCAGCCGTTTCAGACGACCCCTAAAGCCCAAACTGCCACGGCGCAACGCCGTATCTGAAAATGAAAATTGTTCTGTAAAAACAATCACTCTGTTCATATTTGAAGCGTTTGTGCTATAATCCGCACCCATTTATACCATAAAGAAAACATCATGTTACGCGGATTCATTTTAATGCTTACCCTTTTGGTTTCCACCGTCTCCTACGCCGCCCAGCGCAAGCTGCCGAGCGATATGGACGCGGCGGTTTTGAAACAGGTCGAACTGCCTTATCTGAAAGTGAGCCGTGGCGGCTTCTCATGGACGCGCCTCTTGACGCTGGGCATTGCCGACGGCAATTCCGCCAAGCTGCAAATCACCCGTTTCACCAAAATCCACGACGAAAACGACCGCTTCATCCCGATGGGGCGGCTGGCGGGCAAAACCGGAAAAACCATCGCGTTCAAACACAACGACACCAACGCCCTTGTGCGCGAAGTGTGGGTTTTGACCGACGACGAAGCCTCCCGTTTTACCGCGCAAAAAGAAGTCCGCGACGAGGTTAAAAAAGACGCGCAATAAGCCGTCGTTTGCCCGTTTCAGACGACCCAAACACACACCGCGTGGTTGGCTGTTGCAGCCGCAGCAGCGCAACCGCGCATTTTTGCGCCTTGACGAATCTGCGTTTCAGACGACCTGTCCACGTTCCAAGGGTCGTCTGAAATGAAGATTTCCATAACAATCAGCCCCGCAATTACGGGCTACCTGAGAAAGACACAAACCATGAAAAAAGTATTTATCCGCACCTTCGGCTGCCAAATGAACGAATACGACAGCGAAAAAATGCTCGCCGTACTCGCCGAAGAAAACGGCGGCATCGAACAAGTAACCGAAGCCGACGAAGCCGACATCATCCTCTTCAACACCTGCTCCGTGCGCGAAAAAGCGCAGGAAAAAGTGTTCTCCGACTTAGGCCGCGTTCGCCCGCTCAAAGAAAAAAATCCCGACCTCATCATCGGCGTTGCCGGCTGCGTCGCCTCCCAAGAAGGCGAAAACATCATCAAACGCGCGCCTTATGTGGACGTCGTCTTCGGCCCGCAAACGCTGCACCGCCTGCCCAAAATGATTGTGGATAAAGAAACCAGCGGCCTGTCGCAAGTCGATATTTCCTTCCCCGAAATCGAAAAATTCGACCACCTGCCGCCCGCCCGCGTCGAAGGCGGCGCAGCATTCGTATCCATCATGGAAGGCTGTTCCAAATACTGCTCGTTCTGCGTCGTCCCCTACACCCGCGGCGAAGAATTCTCCCGCCCGCTGAACGACGTTTTGACCGAAATCGCCAACCTCGCCCAGCAAGGCGTTAAAGAAATCAACCTCTTAGGACAAAACGTCAACGCCTATCGCGGCGAAATGGAAGACGGCGAAATCTGCGACTTTGCCACCCTGCTGCGCATCGTCCACGAAATCCCCGGCATCGAGCGTATGCGCTTCACCACCAGCCACCCGCGCGAGTTTACCGACTCGATTATCGAGTGCTACCGCGACCTGCCCAAGCTGGTGTCGCACCTGCACCTGCCGATTCAAAGCGGTTCCGACCGCGTATTGAGCGCGATGAAACGCGGCTACACCGCCTTGGAATACAAATCCATCATCCGCAAACTGCGCGCCATCCGCCCCGACTTGTGCCTGAGCAGCGACTTCATCGTCGGCTTCCCCGGCGAAACCGAGCGCGAGTTCGAGCAGACCCTGAAGCTGGTGAAAGACATCGCCTTCGATTTGAGCTTCGTCTTCATTTACAGCCCGCGCCC
>CAKARM010000287.1:0-3207 GCA_916720585.1 uncultured Neisseria sp. | reverse complement strand
TGGTCGCCCGAACATACACGGGCATGCTCGGATGCAGTGACATGATATTGTCGAGAACATGCTGGGTTTCGTGCATATTGTTCAGGGTAATGACCACCATTTTGGCGCGTTCCAAACCTGCGGCTTCCAAGACTTCCCGCCGCTTGGCATCGCCGAACGAAACCGGCTCGCCCGCATTGCGTGCCACCTGAACCCTGCCGATATCAAGGTCGAGGGCGAAGTAGGGGATGTTTTCCTGAGCCAAGACGCGTCCGACAGTCTGACCGCCGCGTCCGAAACCGATAATCAGGACGTGGTCGGATTTGTTCATGGTTTCTACCAACATACTGTGCAAATCCAATGCCTTCATATCCCAGCTTGATTTGACAAAACGGCTGACGATGGCATCGCTGCTGCCCAAGATGAATGGGGCGATAATCATGGACAACAGAATCGCTGCCGTAGCTGCCTGCTCCAGCTCGGGCGACACCATATTCATTTTGCTGGAGATGTTTAACATCACAAAACCGAATTCGCCGCCTTGTGCCAAGTAGAGGGCTGTTTTCAAGCTGTCTGCAATCGGATGCTTCATATGCAAGGCGATAAAGAAGACGACCAATGCTTTCAATACCAGCAGGATTGCCAGCAAAATCAGAATCTGCTGCCAGCCGCCGATTAAAGCCTGGATATCCAGTTTCATGCCGACCGTGATAAAGAAGAAGCCGAGCAGAATATCGCGGAACGGACGGATGTCGTCTTCCACTTGGAAACGGTATTCCGTTTCCGAAAGCAGCATACCGGCGACGAATGCGCCCAATGCCATCGACAAGCCTTCCAGTTCGGTCAGATAAGCTACGCCCAAGGTTACCAGTAGGACGTTGATCATAAACAATTCAGACGACTTGCGTTTGGCGACCAGTCTGAACCAGCGCGACATCACCTTGCTGCCGACGACGAATAACACGCCCAGCGTGACCAGCATTTTCAATCCGGCAAGACCGAGCGCCGCTCCCAAGCTGCCTTCATCGCCCTTTCCTGACAACGCGGGAATCAGGATCATCAGCGGTACGACGGCAATATCCTGCATCAACAAGACGCCCATCGCCATTTGACCGTGCGGCTGTCCCAATTCGGTTTTTTCGGACAGGATGCGGCTGACGATTGCCGTGGACGACATGGTCATCGCCCCGGCTGCGGCAAACGCCCAATTAAAGCTGACGCCCATCAACATCAAAATGCCGATAATCGACAACATGGTCACAATGACCTGCAAACCGCCCAAACCGAACACCAAGCGGCGCATGGCTTTGAGCTTGGGTAGGGAGAATTCGAGACCGATACTGAACATCAGGAATACGATACCGATTTCGCCCAGATAATCAGTCGCATGGCCTTGCGGAATCAGCTTCAACATACCCGGACCGGCGATAAAACCAACCAAAAGATAACCGAGCATGGAAGGAATGTTGAATTTACGGCAATAAATCACCGTAATGACGGAAACGAGGAGGACGATAACGATGGGTGCGAGGGAAAAAGTTTCGTGCATAGAGCGGGCGGCCTTTTATTTGGAAAACAAGTTATATTTTTGATAGGCCGTCTGAAAACACGCAGAGGGTGGTATCAACGGGTTATCTAAACGGATAGTCAAAATTATATCAAAAAATCTGTAAAGTAATGCTTTATATAGCCAAAAAAATGCTGTTCGAAATATCGGCAGTGGGATTTGGGCCTCCGTTGGATGGGGCTGCTTCGGGGAGGATGTGCTGTCAATCAGTGGTGTATAGGATGTATGTAATAATTAGGAAAGTTATTGTAAAGTTTATCTATTAAAGGGTCGTCTGAAAACTTGATTTCAGACGACCCTTTTAGTGCTTAATGCGGTTTAAAACAAGCAAGATATGTTGCTTTACGAGTACATTCCGACGACTACTCTTTCTCCAGCGCATATATTACCGCCCTATGCGTCTCACCCGTCGGCTTGGAAAAGAAGTGTTCTTCAGTGTGATGAGGATAAAATCCGCATTTTTCCAGCACGCGTTGTGAAGGGGTATTTTCCTGATAAGCCACAGCCCAAAGCCGCACCAGAGACAATTCCTCAAAAGCATAGGCAACCACCGATTGCACCGCTTCGGTTGCATAACCCTTTCCCCAAAAATCCTCGCCCAGCCAATAACCTATTTCCGCTTCACGGTCGCTCATCGGCAGATTGCTGTCGTTTTGAAAAAGTAGGCCGATGCTGCCTATCGCTTGATTATCTTCCAAGCAAATGGCAAAACTATGCGGCTTGCGGAGGACGTGTTCAATAATTTCGCGGCTTTCCTCCACGCTGGTATGAGGAGGCCAGCCGCACATCGCTCCGATTTTAGGGTTGCGGGCTTGTTCGTACACCGATTCAGCATCGGTCAGCGTCCAAGAGCGGAGGATTAGGCGGACTGTTTTTCGTGTTTCCATGCTCAAAAATGCCTAATATTGTTTGGAAATTTTGTTGAAACGCTGCTTTCAGACGACCTTTGCAAAGTGCAGGCTGCTTTCTGGTTTTGAATGTGCGAAAAGCAGCCTGCACTTTTGGTTCACAACCCCAATTCCCCCCAAATCTCATCAATCTTAGCCGTAACCGCAGGGTCTTTTTTGATTACCCGTCCCCATTCGCGTTCAGTTTCGCCCGGCCATTTGTTGGTCGCATCCAAACCCATTTTGCCGCCGAGCCCGCTGACGGGGCTAGCAAAGTCGAGATAGTCGATAGGCGTGTTTTCCACCAACACAGTGTCGCGTACGGGGTCCATGCGCGTGGTTACTGCCCAGATGACTTCTTTCCAGTCGCGCACGTTCACATCGTCATCGACCACGATGATGAATTTGGTGTACATAAATTGGCGCAGGAACGACCAGCAGCCCATCATCACGCGCTTGGCGTGTCCGGCGTACTGTTTTTTCATGCTGACCACCGCCATGCGGTAGGAGCAGCCTTCGGGCGGCAGGTAGAAATCGGTGATTTCGGGGAACTGCTTTTGCAAGAGCGGTACGAACACTTCGTTCAACGCCACGCCCAAAACGGCAGGTTCATCGGGCGGTTTGCCCGTGTAGGTGGAGTGGTAAATCGGGTTTTCGCGCATGGTGATGCGCTCGACCGTAAACACGGGGAAATGGTCCTGCTCGTTGTAATAGCCCGTGTGGTCGCCGTATGGGCCTTCCAACGCGGTTTCGTTCGGATGAATCACGCCTTCC
>CAKARM010000286.1:0-3211 GCA_916720585.1 uncultured Neisseria sp. | reverse complement strand
CTATCTGTACTGTCTGCGGCTTCGTCGCCTTGTCCTGATTTAAAGTTAATCCACAATATATAGTGATTTCACTACCATACACATCCCGATTTTCCTTGTTTTTCGGTTAGAGGTCGTCTGAATACCATGAGCAAAGCTCCCGATGCTTTTACGCGGCTGATTAATGCCTTGAAAATTCTACCCAATGTCGGTCCCAAATCCGCGCAGCGCATGGCGCATCAATTGCTGCAAAGCAAACGGGAGCAGGCGCAGGAGTTGGTTGATGCTTTGCAATATGCATTAAAGCAAGTCCAGCATTGCAGGATGTGCAACACATTTTGCGAAGGGAGTTTGTGTGATATCTGTTCTGACGAATCGCGCGACAAACACCGCCTGATGATCGTCCATATGCCGGCAGATGTTTCCAATATGGAAACTGCCAATTGCCATGACGGTTTGTATTTTGTGCTGATGGGGCAAATCAGTCCCGCGCAAGGGATGGATGTGAGCGCCATCGCATTGGACAAACTGGTGGCAAGGTTGCAGAACGCCGATGTCGAAGAAATCATCATTGCAACAAACTTTACTGCCGAAGGAGATGCGACGGCGTATGTGTTGGCAGAATTGTTTAAAAACCTTCCATACAAAGTCAGCCGTCTTGCCAGAGGCATCCCTTTGGGGGGAGAGTTGGAATATGTCGATGCAGGGACTTTGGCGCAGGCCGTTTATGAAAGGCGCGCAATCAAGGAATAAAACAATAAGGAATAAACAATAAGGTCGTCTGAAAACGCGTTTCAGACGACCTTATTTCAAACAGAGCCGGTTTATTTGCAGCTTACGCCTTGAATTTGCGGAGTGTCGCCGCTGCCTACTTTAAAGGCACATTTGGTGGCGCTGCTGCCGGACACGGTAACGACACCGCTGCCTGCGGTCAGGCTGACCGGTTCCTTAACACCCATGCCGACTGCGGTTGCGGCAAGTTTTTGCACGTCGGCAGCGGAATAGGACGTATTGTTTGAACTGATTTTAATCTCCTTAGCCGCATACGCATTTGCACTAAATGCCAATCCGGCAGCGGCAACGGATAATGCTAAGAATTTTGTGATGTTCATTAATGGTTTTCCTTTTTGATGGCGGTAAACTTTACCGCGATTTCAGAATAAGGCCGAATAGATGATTGTGCAAGTTTTTCGGCCGATTTTACGGTAGCCCTGAATAAGAAGACTTTGGTTTACAAATTGCGATGTCTCTATTCTTGGTCGTTTCGGCGTATTCAGACGACCTGTCGGTTTTACGGTACAATAGGCGTTTTTTGACAAACGGATGAGGCATATAAATGGCTTCTTTAGAGACTTGGATAGGACTGCGCTATTTGCGGGCAAAAAAACGCAATGGCTTCATGTCGTTTATCACCGTCATTTCTATTGTAGGTATTGCACTCGGTGTAATGGCTTTGATTGTCGTATTGTCTGTCATGGCGGGCTTTCAGAGAGACATACGGGGGCAGCTTTTGAAAGTGGCTCCTCATGCCGAAATGGGTTATTACGATAACGGCAACGGTAAAAGCTGGGAGAGCCTGCGCGAGATTATTAAAGGACGCAAAGAGGTGCTTCAGTCGGCACCTTATGTTTCGGGGCAGGCATTGCTGGCAAATGCGGGTGAGGTCCAAGGCGTTCAAATCCGCGGGATTTTGCCTGATGAAGAAAAAAAGATCGTTGAATACAGTAAAGAAATGCCTGTAGGCAGTTTTGATGATTTGAAACCGGGCGAATTCGATATTATTTTGGGACAGGATTTGGCTGAGACTTTGGATGTAAAGGTTGGTGAAAAAATCACTGTCGTTACACCTGAAGGCAACGTGACGCCTGCCGGTGTCGTACCTCGTCTGAAACAATTTAAAGTTGTCGGTTTAGTCAAAACCAAAATCCATGAATTGAACAATTCTCTGGCATTGACACACATGAAAGATGCCCAAGTCTTGTACCGCCTAGATGAAAATGCGGCAGGCTTGAGATTGAAACTTGCCGATCCGATCAACGCGCCGTCGTTCACCGAAACACTGCTGCCGAAAAATCTGCAAGAAGAAGTATGGTTGCGCGATTGGACATACACCAACCGCAGTTATTTCGAGGCCGTAGAAATGGAGAAAAGGGTGATGTTCATCATTCTGCTGCTGATTGTTGCCGTAGCCACCTTTAACTTGGTTTCTTCTTTGGTCATGGCGGTTACGGAAAAACAAGCCGATATTGCCATTTTGAGGACTTTGGGTGTCTCCCCGGGCAGCATTATGAAAATTTTTATGGTGCAGGGCGTATTTGCCGGCTTTTTCGGCACCTTAACCGGTGTGATTACCGGTGTCACGTTGGCTTTGAACGTGGGCAGTATTGTCAAACAGTTAGAGAGTTGGTTTGGTTTCCAATTCATCAAATCACAAGTTTATTTCATTGATTATATCCCGAGTGATGTCAGTGTTCATGATGTTGTGCTGATTGCCTGCATTTCCCTGATTTTGTCGTTTATCGCTACGCTCTATCCAAGCTGGCGTGCTGCAAGAACC
Source organism: uncultured Neisseria sp. (assembly GCA_916720585.1). Taxonomy (GTDB): domain Bacteria; phylum Pseudomonadota; class Gammaproteobacteria; order Burkholderiales; family Neisseriaceae; genus Neisseria. Next base: position 675 of record CAKARM010000286.1, on the reverse strand, counting down.
CAACCGGCGGAGGCTTTGCGCTATGAATAAAGTAGTTTTGAAATGCGATAATGTCAGCAAAAGCTACAAAGACGGTCAATTGAATGTCAACGTTTTGAATCAGTTGAGGCTAGAAGTGCTCGAAGGTCAAAGCGTCAGCATTATCGGTTCGTCCGGTAGCGGCAAATCGACCTTGATGCACATTTTGGGCGGCTTGGATAAACCGACTTCCGGCAGCGTGGTACTGATGGGGCAGGATTTGAGTCAGTTGGGACAGAAACAACTGGGTCTGCTGCGCAATCAGTATTTGGGTTTTGTGTACCAGTTCCACCATTTGCTGCCTGAATTTTCCGCTTTGGAAAACGTCATGATGCCGCTTTTAATCGGCAAGATGAAAAAAGCCGAAGCAGAACAGCGTGCGGTTGAAATGTTGGAAAAAGCGGGTTTGAAAAAGCGCATACAACACCGTCCCAGCGAGCTTTCCGGTGGCGAACGCCAACGTGCCGCCATTGCGCGCGCGCTGGTGACACGTCCGAAATGTTTGCTCGCTGACGAGCCGACAGGCAATCTTGACCGTAAAAATGCGCAAAATGTACTGGATATGATGCTGGATCTGAAATCCGAGTTGAATACCAGCCTGATTGTGGTCACGCATGATGATGAGTTGGCAGTCCGCTTTGAGCGGGTCATGCTGAT
>CAKARM010000285.1:0-3218 GCA_916720585.1 uncultured Neisseria sp. | reverse complement strand
TTTAGAGAATCGTTCTCTTTGAGCTAAGGCGAGGCAACGCCGTACTGGTTTAAAGGTAATCCACTATAGTTTTGGACGATGACCTTATTGCCCATCCGCTGAAATCTTCTCGTTCAGAAAATCAATAAAACTGCGCACCTTCGCGCTTAAGAACGCCCTGTCCACATAAACCGCGTTTAATTGATCGGCCCGCACCCGATAGTCCGACAGCAGGCTGACCAGTCTGCCTTCCGCCAAATCCTGCCTGACCGACCACAGCGGCTGATAGGCGATGCCCGCGCCCGCCCTGACCAATTCGCGGATCATCAGCGTATTGTCGCTTAGAATCACCGGATTAAGCGTCAGAATGCTTTTTTCGCCCGTTTTTTGATGCGTGATTTCCAAATTGCGCTGGTCGGTGTAGGACGGCAGGATGGCGGGATGGCGCATGGCTTCTTCGGGCGTTTGCGGGGTGCCGTGTTTCGCCAGATAGTCGGGCGAGGCAAGCAGAACGAATTGGATTTGCGCCAGCGGTTTGACGATAAGCGAGGGCGACAGGGTTTTTGCCACGCGCAAGGCAAGGTCGAAGCCTTCGGCAATCAAATCGACGTGGCGGTTGTCGAGCACTAAATCGAGCGTGACTTCGGGATAGCGTTCGCGGTATTCCGCCAGCCAAGTGCCGATTAAATTGCCCGCAAACCAAAGCGGCATGGTTACACGCAACATGCCCTGCGGCGTGTCCGCCCCGCCTGCCGCCTTTTGCGCGGCGGTGTCGAGCGTATCGAGCGCGTAGCTGCATTGGCGGTAGTATTCTTCGCCCGCTTCGGTCAGGTGGAGGTTGCGGCTGTTGCGGTGCAGCAGCTTGGCTTTAATCGAATTTTCCAGATGGCTGACGTGTTTGCTCGCCATCGCGGTGGAAATATCAAGCTGCTCGGCGGCGCGGGTGAAGCTGCCGCTTTGGACGACTTGGCGGAAAACTTTGAGGCTGAACAGGGTATCCATATTTTCTTTTAGGGAAACGTTGCGTCAATAAAAGCAGTATATATCTACTGGCAGTAATTATCTATACTGCCCAGATAAGATTAGTTTTCATTTCGTTCTTACATTTTGATTAGGAGTATGCCATGTCTGCAACCTGCGCCCGTATCCAACCTATTTTATTGTCCGTTTTGCGTATCGTAACCGCCTACCTCTTCCTCTTGCACGGTACGGCGAAATTCTTCGGCTTCCCGACCGCCATGGGCAGCGGCTCGCCCGAAGGCTTGATGCTGGTGGCAGGCATTTTGGAAATCGTCGGCGGCATCCTATTGATTCTCGGACTGTTCACCCGTCCCGCCGCTTTCATCCTGTCCGGTCAGATGGCCGCCGCCTATTTCATGGCACACGCCTCCCAAGGTTCGGCGCTGTTCCCGCTTGCCAACGGCGGCGAATCGGCAGTATTGTTCTGCTTCGTGTTCCTCTATCTGGCAGCAGCCGGCGGCGGCTCATTGGCATTGGACAACCTGTTCGGCAAAAACAAATCCTGATAGGCCCAAAGGTCGTCTGAAAACAAGCAAAGCGGGGTTTGCGCATCCATTGCCAAACCCGCCAACCGATTAAACATCAATCAAAGGAAAAACAAAATGACTTATCAAACCTTGCAACAAGCGGCCGAAACCCGTCGTTCCATTTACGCGCTGAATAAAAATCTGCCCATCAGCAACGAAGAAATCAGCGAAATCGTCAAACATGCCGTTTTGCACACACCTTCTTCCTTCAACTCGCAATCCACCCGCATCGTCGTCCTCTTCGGCGAAGAACACGGCAAAGTGTGGCAATTTGTTGAAGACGCTTTGCGCGCCATCGTGCCTGCCGAACAATTCGAGCCGACCGCGCAAAAATTAAACCTGTTCAAAGCAGGCGCGGCGACCATTTTGTTCTTCGAAGACCAAAACGTCGTCAAAGGCCTGCAAGAGCAGTTCCCTTCTTATGCCGCCAACTTCCCCGTTTGGGCGGACCATGCGAACGCAATGACGCAATACGCCGTCTGGACAACGCTTGCCGCCGCCGGCGTGGGCGCGAACCTGCAACACTACAACCCGCTGCCCGACGCCGCCATCGCCAAAGAATGGAACCTGCCCGAAAGCTGGCTTCTGCGCGCGCAAATGGTTATCGGCGGCATCGAAGCGCCTGCCGGCGAAAAAGCCTTCGAGCCTGTGGAAAACCGTTTGAAAGTGTTCGGCGCATAATTGCCCGTCAAACAAAAAAGATAGTGTATTCCACCGTCAACAACATTTACATATCTTAAAGATACACTAGGTCTGCGCCCCGATTTTTCGGGGCGTTTTTTCATGCCGCTGTCTAATTTCGGTATCGTGAACGGTCGTAATCTTTACCTTTTTTATACAGTTGGTAGGCAATGACGGCCAGTTTTCGCATGATGGCGACTATTATCAGCTTCGGTGGCTTCCCCCTCGCTTTGAGACGGGCTGTAAAGGCTGGAAATGCATTCATACGGTAGGCGACGAGGGCGGGCATATACAGGGCTTTGCGTGCGCTTTTCTGTCCCTGTTTGGATATGCGGAGCTTACCTTTGACGCTTGTCCCCGAATCTTTGATTTTTGGGTCTAAACCGAGGTAGGCGACAAATTGGTTCTGATTGGCGAAGTCGTAGCGTGTGAGTTTGGCGAGCAGTGCGGAGGCGGCGGAATCGCCTATGCCGTCTATGGTTTTCAAGCGGTTCTTCTTTTCGTTGTATATTGGATTTTGGCGGTAGAAGTCTTTGAGTTCGTTTTGTACGGTTGCTATAAGCCTGTTCAGATGGTCTATGGTGGTCTGTATGTGACGGCGGATAGTATCGGGGGCGGTTTGGTGTTTGGTCTGCTCTGCGGCTCTCTGCTGCTTAAGGCGGGCTATATAGTCTGTGATGGCTTGGAGGTATTCTTGCTCTTCTGTCGGCGGCTGCCATGCTTTTGGCCGCATTCTTAGGCAGTATTCGGCTATCAACCTCGCGTCCTGTCGGTCGGTCTTGGTTCGTGTCTGTTCGGCTTCTCTGAAGCCTTTTATCTTGCTTGGATTTACTATGCTTACGGTGTGTTTCTGTCTTAAGTGGACGGCTACTGCTTCGTGGTAGATTCCTGTCGCTTCACAACAGCAATGCACCGCTTCAGCAGTGTATCCCTGTATCCAGTCGTCCAAACGTCTAAATCCGTCCTCTGTGTTGTCAAACCTCCGTTCATAAAAAATGCTGTCTGAAATCA
>CAKARM010000284.1:0-3220 GCA_916720585.1 uncultured Neisseria sp. | reverse complement strand
GTACTGTCTGCGGCTTCGTCGCCTTGTCCTGATTTAAATTTAATCCACTATATTCAATCATTTTATTCCTTGAAAGTCCGCCATGCTGACAATTACCACCTGCCTTGCCTACCCCGAACCGCCGTCCAACCTGCTGCCGTTGGCGGACGCGCTGACACGGAACGGCATCCCCACCACCTTCGCGCCTTGGCAAAACCGTCCGAAATCCGCCTTCATCCTGCCCTTGTGCGCATGGGATTATGCAGCGGAGCCTGAAGCGTTTGGGCAGTGGCTGACCGAAGCGCAAGCGTGCGGGCAAAGGTTTATCAACCCCGTCGGGCTGATGCGTTGGAACATGGACAAACTTTATTTGTGCGATTTGGCAGAATGGGGAGCGGACGTGATTCCGAGCGTGCAGACGTCGTCTGAAAAAGAAAAATTGGAAGACATTTTAAAAAATCGGGGCTGGCGGGAAGCGGTCGTCAAACCCGTTATCGGGCAGAGCGGACGCGGCGTGGCGAAAATCAGGGCGGGAGAAGTGTCGTTGAAGGCGGAGGATTATCCGAAAGGCGTCATCGTCCAGCCTTATATCCGCGAAATCGAAACGGCGGGCGAAACCTCGCTGGTGTTTTTTGACGGGCATTTCAGCCATGCCGTACTGCGTATGCCGCCCCAAGGCGAATGGCGCGCCAATTCCGCCTACGGCGTCGCCGTCAGCCCCGCCGCGCCGCCGAAAAAAGCAATCGAAACCGCACGGCAGATATTGGACATGCTGCCTGAAATACCGGCATACGCCCGCATAGACGGGACGCTGATCGGCGACAGGTTGCTGCTCAACGAATTGGAACTCGTCGAACCCGCCCTTTACCTGCATACCGCGGAAAACGCGGTTGCCGATATGGTGCAGGCGGTAAAGCGCGTTATCGCGGGTTGATGATAAAGAACCAATGCAAAAAAGGTCGTCTGAAAACAAAGGTAGCGGGTTTTAAACCGTGCTATGCTTGTTTTCAGACGACCTTTTTAGAAAACCGACTGCGTTCGGCAGTCAACCTTTGATCGGTATTACAATTTGGGCTCTCCCATCCAGACTGCGGCGAGTGCGACGATGGATACCAAACTGATGATCATGATTAAATTTAAAAACAAAATTGACATATAGCCTCCGAAATGTTTGCTGTTGTGTTTATTATTGATACTGCCGATCGGTATCATGGCGTACCGTAAGGCAGTTGGCGGCTTTACGCGGATACCCTTTTATAGTGGATTAACTTTAAACCCGTATGACGTTGCCTCGCCTTATCCTGATTTAAAGTTAATCCACTATATTGAACCGCTTTGCCGGGCGCTTAGAATAGCATTGTCAGAATAGTTACTTTGTGTATTTACCTAATTTATCAGTAAGAAAAAGGCAATAATTATCAACAATCAATAAAAAGCACTATCACTTTCGGATGTTTTTTATCAAACATGGCTCATTAACAGGAAAACTTTTCCAAATCTCTATTTTTATTTGATTTATGCACAATTTTCATATCCGTTTCCGCCGCACGGCGCTCATAGCCGGTGTGGTATTTTTGCCTTTGGCGGTGTTGATTGCCGTCCGTTTGCACACGCACGGCGGTTTTGAATTTGAAAAACCTTTGATGATGTGGGTCCACCATAACATCGGCGAAGGCTTTTTCCCTATTGCCACTGTTTTGCATTATTTGGGCAAAACCGCCATCGCCGTGCCTTTAATCGGCATCGCGGCGTGGTGGCTGTATCGTGCCGGCAACCGTCGCGGTGCGTTGTTTTGCGTGAGCGCCGCCTTGATACCGACGCTGAATATGCTGCTGATTAAAGATTGGTTCGAGCGGCCGCGGCCGCTGTTTTGGCCGCGCATGATTGAAGAGACTAATTTTTCGTTTCCCAGCGGACACAGTACCTTTTCCGCCGCCATCGCCGTCATGATGATTATGTTGTGCAGTGAGACGCCCTATCGGCGTGTCGCGTGGCTGATCGGCATTGCCTTTGCCCTGAGTACCGGCTTTTCGCGCGTTTATTTGGGCGTGCATTACCCGACCGACGTTTGGGCGGGCTGGACAAACGGCACGCTGACCGCGTTGTTGGTTTATTATTTCGTGTTCAGGGGTCGCTATCTTTCAGACGACCCGGCCATTTCCCAAATATCCTCCGATGAATAATTTATCGCCCAATACGCCGTTTTGGCTGCGCAACGGCCACGCCGACACTATTTTCGCCAAATTCCTGCAACGCCCCTCCCCTGCTTACCGGCGCGAGTTGCTGCCCGACAGTACCGGCAAAGCACAAGTTGCCTACGATTTTGTCGACAGCACCAATCCCGACGCGCCGCTGGTGGTTTTGTTTCACGGCTTGGAAGGCAGCAGCCAGAGCCATTACGCGGTCGAACTGATGCGCGCGGTACAAGAAAAAGGCTGGAACGGCGTGGTCGCCCATTTCCGCAGTTGCGGCGGCATCTCCAATACCGCGCCCGTGTTCTACCACTTGGGCGATACGCCCGAAATCGCTTTTATGCTCGACACGCTTGCCGCTCGTTATCCCGTCATTTATGCGGCAGGCGTTTCGCTCGGCGGCAATGCTTTGGCAAAATATTTGGGCGAACAAGGCAGCAATGCGCTGCCCCGCGCCGCCGCCGCCATTTCCGCGCCGGTCGATGCGACGATGGCGGGTACGCGTTTCGACAAAGGCATGTCGCGCCTGTTATATACCCGTTATTTTTTGAACTCGTTACTGCCCAAAGCCCGCGACGTTGCCGATTTGCAGAATGCCCATCCCGACCGCGATGTTGCCGCCCTGTTGAAAAAATGCAAAACGCTGGGTGACTTCGACGATACGTTTACCGCGCCGCTGCACGGCTTCGCCGACCGTTTCGACTATTACCGCCGCGCCTCGTGCAAACCTTGGCTCAAAACGGTAGCCAGTCCTTTGCTGCTGCTCAACGCCGTCAACGACCCCTTCCTGCCGCCCGAAGCCCTGCCGAATGCGGATGAAGTGTCTCCGTCCGTCACGCTTTTGCAGCCCGAACACGGCGGACACGTCGGCTTCGTCAGCCGCGACGGGGGTCGTCTGAACCTGCAATGGCTGCCGCAAACCGTATTGTCTTATTTCGCACAATTTGAATAGCGTTCCCGAATGGCTGTTGGCGTTGCGTTGAAATAAATGGTTGAAACAAACAAAAGGTCGTCTGAAAACCTATATTTCAGGTTTTCAGACGACCTTT
>CAKARM010000283.1:0-3223 GCA_916720585.1 uncultured Neisseria sp. | reverse complement strand
GTTTGCCGCGGGCGAATTTGATGGATTCGGGCAGGGTGCCGATGTCCCATGCGGTAACGTTGTCGCGCTCGAATTCTTGGGTGTTGTCGCGGAAGGTGGTGGCGGCGGCTTTGCCAAGTTGTTGTTGGATTTGGATTAAATCGCGACCCATGGCTAATTCTTGCCCGCCGTCGTCGATGATGCGGAGGTTGAAATAGCAGTGTTCGGGCAGCCTGAACGCGGCCCATTCGTCTTGGTTAATTTGCTCGAGTATGCGGATGTCGCCTGCGGTTTTGGCGATGGCTTGGGCGAGCTGGGGCAGGATGGGGGCGTTGCGGTCGGGGTTTTGGCTTAAAAATTGGGTAATGAATTCGGGCACGGGCACGCAGATGCGGCGGATTTGTTTGGGCAGCGCTTTGATTTGTAACTGGATTTTTTCGCGTATCATGCCGGGCACGAGCCATTCGAGTGAGGCGGGGCTGATGCGGTTGAGGACGGTGAGCGGCAGGGTGAGGGTAACGCCGTCGAGCGGGTGGTGCGGCTCGAAGCGGTAGCTGAGTTTGAATTTGCCGTCTGCGGTTTGCCAGTGTTTGGGGAATTGTTCTTCGGTGATGTGCGCGGCGGCGTGCTGCATGAGGTCGTCGCGGCTGAGGAACAGCAGGCGCGGGTTGTCGCGCTCGGCAGTTTTGAGCCAGGCTTGGAAGGTGCGGATGTCGGCGAGGGGGAGGGGTTTCAGACGGCCTTTTGGGGGTGCAGGCTGCTTTTGGGGTTTGGGGTCGTCTAAAACATTTTGTAGGGTGTGTGAACTCGGTTCACGCACGCGGTTGCCCGTATCTTTGGAATCCGCGTGCGTGGCTTGCGCTACACATTCTACGTTGTGCTTTTGAGATTTTAGGACATCTGTTGCATCCGCTCGTGCCAATAAGATGAGTTCGCCGGCAGTCTCAGCATCGGGATAATGCACCAAGCCGGCTTCGTCAAATTGCGCCATTACGCCACTTTGTAATGTTGCCCATTTTTCGGCGGAACCGATGGACGGGTCGCATTGCTGCTCGGCAATCAAGGCAACGATTTTGCCGTGCCATTGTCTGCTGTCGATCGTTACACGGTCACCAAGCAGTATCGGTTGACCGTCGGCGTAGCATAGGGAGTTTTCAGGTAGCCTTTGGGCTTTGGGGTCGTCTGAAACCGTTGAAGCGGCGGCACTCTGTTCCCTCTCCTGCGGGAGAGGGTTAGGGAGAGGGTTTGCTGCGGCTGCGGAAAAGTTGGTTTGTGCGGGAACTGTTTTGCTCTCTCCCCGGCCCTCCCCCACGGGGGAGGGGGCAGTTTGCTGCGGATTTGTAGGATGCAGGCCGTCTGAAAACTGGGGTGTGTGGTTTTCAGGTAGCCTTTGGGAGTGCAGGCTGCTTTCGGTTTTAGTTTTAGCTTCGCAGAAACTCAGCCTTGCTTCGCAAGACGTCGTTTTCAGGCTGCCTGAAACCGTTGAAGCTGCGGCACTCTGTTCCCTCTCCTGTGGGAGAGGGGTAGGGAGAGGGTTTGCTGCGGCTGCGGAAAAGTTGGTTTGGGCGACCGTATCAATGCTGTCGGTTTGCAAAATCATGCGGTAATTGATTAAAACCGAGACGTTTCGCTGAATTTGGTTTTGGTGTTGCAGTATAAATCCCTGTTTTTTAAAAAAGGGCAACGCGGCTGCGGACACATCTGTCGTTACCGTTTTATCTGCATCCGCCTGCGGCAAAACGGCAGACAACAGCGCGGAAGCGACGCCTTGCCGCTGGTGGGCAGGGTCGGTAAATAGACAGTCCAAATGATTTTGCTCGGGCAGGTATTCGATAAAGCCGAGTATGCGGTCATTTTGCGCTGCCAATCGGATACAGCCGCGCCCAATCCGTTTTTGCCAAAAGGCGGCATTGTCCGCGCCCTGTATCCATGCGGCTTTTTCGCTGTCGCTATAATGGCTTGCTTCAATGTGCAGGACGGCGCGGCGGAACAGTTCGGCAATTTGGGCTGCATCATTATGTGTGGCGGGGCGTATGCGGAATGTTGCTGTGGACGATTTCAGACTGCCTGAAACCGTTGAAACTGCGGCACTCTGTTCCCTCTCCTGTGGGAGAGGGTTAGGGAGAGGGTTTGCTACGGCTGCGGAAAAGTTGGTTTGTGCGGCAACTGTTTTGCTCTCTCCCCAACCCTCCCCCACGGGGGAGGGGGCGGTTTGCTGGGCGTCGTAGGTTGGGTTGTCAAACCCAACGGTTTTTGTGGTTGCGGCAGGTGTTGGGTTTTCAACCCAACCTACGGTGTTGCCGTGATTTTCATTTTGGCGAGACTCATTACGCTCGTTTTGGCGAAACTCGCCGCGTTCTTTTTCAGACGACCTCTCGGCTTTGTCAGATTCAATAATCCGTACGGAATCTTCACTTCCCCAAACGCTACCTTGCGCGTCTTTCCACGCTATTTCGGGCAGTCGTTCGTTATAAAACGCAAACAGCGCTTCGTCATCAACCAGCACGTCTTGCTTGCGCGATTTGTGTTCCAACTCACTAATTTCTTTAATCAGCTTTTTGTTGTGGACAAAAAAGTCCGCTTTCAAATCGCATTCCTGCTCCACCAACGCGCTGCGGATAAAGATTTCGCGGGCTTCTTCGGGGGCGATTCTGCCGTAGGACACGGGGCGGCGCGGCAGGACGGTCAGGCCGTAGAGCGTTACCCGTTCGCTGGCGATGACTTCGCCGCGTTTTTGTTCCCAGTGCGGCTCAAAATAGTGGTAGCGGACGAGGTGCGGCGCTTCCTGCTCGATCCATTCGGGCTGGATGGCGGCCACGTCTCGGGCATAAAGTTTTGTCGTTTCAACCAATTCTGCCGCCATCACCCATTTGGGTTTGGCTTTGAACAGGGCGGAGGCGGGGAAAAGGTGGAAGCGGCTGCCGCGCGCACCGGTGTAGTCGTTGCCGTCGGGCGATTTCATGCCGACGTTGGCGATAAGTCCGGTCAGCAGGGCGCGGTGGATTTGTTCGTAGCCGGCTTCTTTTGCGGCGCGGATTTGGGCGCGGTGTTGTTTCTTATCCAGTTGTTTTTGTTTGAGTTTGGCGGACAGGTCTTGGTCGCCTTGGTTTTCAGACGACGTAAGTTGTTTGACTTCGGGAGGTCGTCTGAAAGCGGCGTCCTTGGTGGTCAAACCCATTTCGATTGCGGTTTGGGCAAGCTGGTGGTGCAGCTCGCGCCATTCGCGCATCCGCAGGTGCGACAG
>CAKARM010000282.1:0-3255 GCA_916720585.1 uncultured Neisseria sp. | reverse complement strand
CGCTTCCGTCAGCGGACGGTTGCGGTGGGCTTTGCGCATAATGCCGTCCAACAACCGATGCTCTTCCAGATGTTGCCGGTTTTCCTTACTGTCGTAGCCCTTGTCGGCATAGACGGTCGTACCTTCGGCAATGCCTTCCAACAAAGGGGACAGATGGTTGCACTCATGGGTATTGGCAGGAGTGATGTGCAGTTTCTCGATATAGCCTTCCTCATACGAACGGCTGGGGGACGCCGCCGAGCTCTCCGTGCCGTCGCCCGAACACTACCTGCCGCTGCTCTACACCGCCGCGCTGCGCGAACCGCAGGACGATATGGAAATATTCAATGACGAACTCGCCTTCGGCTCGATCAGCATGACTTCCGTTTTAATAGGGTAAGAGGCCATGATAAACAACGCGGGTTGGAAACCCTGCGCGCCTGCCCAAAAGCCCGCTACGAAGACGGCTTAGACACGGCGAAATCGGACGTATTGGCTGACGTATTGCGACAAATCGGCTGCACGCAGGCAGCGGAAATCCTGACCAACTCCGCCACCGAAGCGCAAGCCAAGCAGCGCATTGCCGAAGGCGCAGATTGCTTCGGACAGTTTGGGCACTGACCGCCATTGTGCTGATGGTTTCCGGCAACCGTGCAGCCGAAGGAAAAGGACTAGGGCGACAGCAGTATCGCCCAAACGCAAAAGCAGCCTGCACTTTGAATTTTCAAGTGCAGGCTGCTTTTTTATCTTGCCGACATGTGTTCCAACACCTCCGCGAAATAATCCGCCACTGCTCTTACGCTGGGGCTGCGGCGTACGTCTTCGTGCATCACCAGAAAGAGTTCCGCTGCGAATTCAGGTAGCGGGGCATCTGGATTGAGTGAGACGGGATGCAGCCTGTCGGCGGGGAACACGGCGAAATCAGGCAGGATACCGATGCCGATTTGTTCGCACACGGCTTGTTTGACAGCGGCGAAGTCGTTGCTGGCGAAGGAAATGTCAGCATCTTCGCCGATTTGTTCGGCAAACCAGCGGGAAAAACGGGTGTTTACGGCAATTTGCACGAAACGCCAGTCTTCGCGGCGGATGGTTTTCAGGTAGCCTTCATGGCCGTAGATGCGGTAGGAGAAATGGGCGATGCGGCGCACGGCAAGGTCGTTTTGGGTGGGACGGATGAGGCGCAGGGCGATGTCGGCTTGGCGACCGTGCAGGTCGGCGAGTGCGGCATCGCTTTGAATAATAAGGCGTATATCGTTGTGTTTGCGGTAGAAATCGGCAATGTGGGGCATCAGCAGGAGTCGGGCGACGAATGGCGGTGCGGAAATGACGACGCTGTGCCGCAGCTCGGCCTGTTCGCGTGCAGTACGCTGCAACATGCTCATATCTTTGCAGATTTCGCAGGCATGGCGGTAAAGTCGTTCGCCTTCGGGGGTGAGCAGGTAGCGTTTGCCGATGCGGTCAAACAGGCGCAGGCCGAGTGCGTTTTCCAGCTGGGCGATTTGCCGCGAAACGGTGCTGTGCTGCACGCCCAGGTGTTCGGCAGCGGCGGTAAGGGTTTGTTTTTCCACGAGGGTGGTGAAGTGGCGGATGCCGTTCCAGTCCCAATCCATTATTGCTTCCTTTGTGCATTTTTTGGCTGTGTTTGCCAATTTATCTTATTTTCGTGTTTTTATAAACGGTATAAACTGCACGATATGGATTTTTTGAGGGGAACGAGATGAAAAAACTGCCGAAAAAATACGCGGGCGTACTGTTTTCTTTTTACGCTTCGGCGGTGATGGTGCTGATTGTGAGCGCGGTGCTGGTGGCTCTGAATACCGGCATCGACGCGGGCTACCTGCAGCGCTTGTTGAAATCATATTTGATTACTTGGCCGGTGGCATTCGCCAGCCTGCTCGGCGTGCGGCCGTTGGTGGTGAAATGGGTGGCGGCTTCGGTGGCGGATTGAGGCTACCTGAAAACATGAATAAAGCAGTGACAACCCCAATTGCATCAAAGTGTAGGCTGCTTTCAGCTTCACAAAAGCGCCGCTTTTCATAGACAAACTAATATTGTTTTTAAATTTCAGACGGCTGAATACAGCCAAAAGCTCCTCTGAAAACCAGCCTTTATTTACCAACCTTGCAGACAGGAGACACACATGTCCGACAAACCCATTCTCTACGTTGTAACCAGCAATGCCGTTAAAGGTGCAAGCGGCCAGCCCACCGGCTTTTGGTTGTCCGAACTCACGCACCCCATGCACGAAACCGAAGCCGCCGGGCACCGAAGCGAAATCGCCGCCATCCGAGCCGGAGTCGCCCCCGTTGATGCCGACAGCCTGAATATGGATGACCCCGTGAACGCCCATTACTGGCAGCAAACTGACCTGCAACAACGTTTACAAGCTGCGCCCGGGCTGGGCGGTCTGAACGGCGCGGACTATTCCGCCATTCTGTTTACCGGCGGCTACGGTACGATGTGGGATTTCCGCGAAAGCCTTGACGCGCAACGCCTTATCCGCGAAGTGTACGAAAACGGCGGTATCGTTGCCGCCGTCTGCCACGGCCCTGCCGCGCTGGTGGACGCGAAACTTTCTAATGGCGAATATCTGGTCAGCGGCAAAAACGTTGCCGCTTTCACCAACGCCGAAGAAGAAGCAACGGGCGGAGCTAAAATCGTCCCCTTCCTGCTGGAAACCGCGCTCGTTGAACACGGCGCAAAACACCATGCCGCGCCGAACTGGGCGGAAAACGTGGTGGTGGACGGCCGCCTGATTACCGGTCAAAACCCGGCATCCGCCAAAGGCGTAGGGGTGGCGTTGGCAAAGGCATTGGGTTGATGAAGTATTGAAAAAAGCAGCCTGCACTTTGGAAATTGAAGTGCAGGCTGCTTTTTATTATGCCGACTTTATGTTTTCAGACGGCCTTCACGTCTCCAAAGCCCTCAGCCATGCCGCCAATCCTTGTTCGAGTTGCGTGCGGGTGTCCGCATCCAGCTTTTCCAGCAGCCGCTTTTCGTTTTCCACATGCGGGAACACGGCTTTTTCAATCAATTCTTTGCCTTTATCCGTCAGGCGGACCAGCAGGCTGCGGGCATCGTCTGGGTTGGGCAGGCGGTCGATTAAGCCTTGGTTTTCCAGATTTTTCAGGCGCGTGGTCATGGTGCCGGACGTTACCATCAGCGCTGAAAACAGCTCGGTCGGGGTCAGCGTATAAGGCGCGCCGCTGCGGCGCAAAGTGGCCAGCACATCGAACGAGCCTTCGGTTAAACCGTATTCTCCGTAAACTTTTTCCA
>CAKARM010000281.1:0-3266 GCA_916720585.1 uncultured Neisseria sp. | reverse complement strand
TTTGAGCTAAGGCGAGGCAACGCCGTACTGGTTTAAAGTTAATCCACTATACTTTGAATCTTCCGTTTTCAGTACCCAAGGTCGTCTGAAAAACCTTACAACGCGCGGCGGAAGCTGACGGCTTTCAAAACATGGCTTCTGCCGACTTCTTCATCGCCCGCCAAATCCGCCAGCGTGCGCGCCACGCGCATGATGCGGTGGAAGCTGCGTGCGGAGAGGGAGAGTTTTTCCAACAGGCTGCCCAAGGCTTCCTGCGCTTCTTTTTGGATGCGGGCGGACTTGTCGAGTTCACTGACGCTCAAGGCGGCGTTGACTTTGCCCTGCCGCGCGTATTGCTTGTCGCGGGCGGCGATCACGCGCGCCAACACGACGGCGCTGCTTTCCCCCGCTTCCTGCTGCATCAGTTCGGCAGCGGACAGGCTGGGGACTTCGATGGTCAAATCGATACGGTCGAGCAGCGGGCCGGAAATTTTACTGCGGTAACGCGCGACGCTTTCAGGCGTGCAGCGGCAGGGTTTGACGGGATGCCCGAGATAACCGCACGGACAAGGGTTCATGGCGGCGACGAGCTGGAATTTGGCGGGATAGATGGCTTGGCGCGCCGCACGGGAAATGTGGATTTCGCCGTTTTCCAACGGTTCGCGCAAAACTTCCAAAACTTTGCGGTCAAACTCGGGCAGCTCGTCCAAAAATAAAACGCCGTGATGCGCCAATGAAATTTCGCCCGGACGCGGATCGGAACCGCCGCCGACCATGGCTGCCGAGCTGGCGCTATGGTGCGGGCTGCGGAAAGGACGGTGGCTGTCGAGTTGTTGCTGATGATTGGGCAGAAGCGAACGCAATGCCCATACCTCGACCAATTCGTCTTCGGTCAAAGGCGGCAGAATGCCGGGCAGCCGTTGGGAAAGCATGGACTTGCCCGTTCCCGGCGGACCCATCATCAAGAGGCTGTGCCCGCCCGCGGCGGCGATTTCCAAAGCAAGGCGGGCGGTGTGTTGACCTTTGACATCGATGAGGTCGGGCAGTTTGGCGTTTTCAGACGACCTCTGCGGAACTTGGCAGGCGGTTTGCGCCAAAGGTTCGATGCCGTTCAAATGGGCGGCGACCTCACCTAAAGAACGCGCGCCGTAAACGGTAATGCCGCGCATCACGGCGGCTTGTTCTGCGTTTTCCTGCGGCAAGACGAAAGAACGTCCCGCCTGCATACCCTGCCACGCCATCGCCAACGCGCCGCGTACGGGGCGCAACATGCCGGAAAGCGCCAATTCGCCGGCAAACTCGTATTGTGCGAGCTTTTCGGGTGCGATTTGTCCGGATGCGGCGAGGATGCCCAGCGCAATCGGCAGGTCGAAACGTCCCGATTCTTTGGGCAGGTCGGCAGGGGCGAGGTTGACGGTGATTTTTTTTGCAGGGAAGTCGAAACCGCTTTGGATGATGGCGGCGCGCACACGGTCGCGGCTTTCTTTGACTTCGGTGTCGGGCAATCCGACGATATTGAAATGAGGCAGGCCGTTGGCAAGGTGGGCTTCCACTTCGACCAACGGCGCATTCATGCCGCTTAAGGCGCGGCTGTAAACCAAAGCAAGCGACATGTTTCAGACGACCTTATTCGCCGGCTTCGGTTTGCTGTTTGATTTCGGCGACGGCTTCTTCGGCTGCGGCTTCGGCAGCTTCCAATGCAGTCTGCTCAGGCTCTTGCGCGGCTTCGAGTTTTGCCAGACGCTCTTCCAGCTCGACCAATTTGGTGCGGGTCTTAATCAAAACCTGCTGCTGGATGTCGAATTCTTCGCGCGTAACCAAATCCATACGGTTAAACGCGCTGCCGAGCATGGCTTTGACGTTTTTCTCCATGTCTTTGGCGGGGCTGTTGGCGATGGTTTCGCTGATTTTTGCGCTGACTTCTTCAAAGAGTTGTTTGCCGAACATAATCCGTATCCTTTATATCAGAATATATAAAATCCAAGCGTATTGTATAAGGAAAAAGGTCGTCTGAAAACGGGCATTCTGCTGTCGCGCCTTTTCCCTTCCAAACATCGCCCGCGTGTAGCAAATGCCCGCAAAATCACTCAATCTTGCGGGCATTTTTGAAACGGCTTTTGCCGTATGTTTCGATATTCGGCGTATTTTAACGCTCGACGCGGGCATCAAAAATCGGCAGCCACCACGCACCGCCGGTAAAGCCTTTGCACGAGCCGGTGGTGTGTTCCTCGCTGCGGACGAAGCTCTTGCCGTCCCACACCGCCGCACTGCTTGTCCAGCAGTCGCCTATGCCGCGGCCTTTGAAGCTACCGCTGAGGGTGGCTGTTTTCTCGTCGAATCCGCCGTGCCCGCCGTATACCATCGGCGGCAGCACTTGTTCGATTTTGGTCAGCTCTTTATCGGCAATGGCATAGTAGCCGCTGGTTTGATAAGCACCGCCGACACAGATAGCCGAAATCAACACCTGACGTTCGTTGAGCGGATGGACATACAGGCTGCGGTTCCAATTCATTTGCTCTTTATTGTGCAGGGCGTAACAGTAATTATCGTCTCCTTCAGAAACGCGGTTGCTGTTGCGCAGCAGCTTCATGACGGCGCTATGGCGCGGTGTGTCTTGTTCCAGTATATCGCCTGCTGTTTTCGGTACGGCAACGGCGCGGATGACGGGTTTGGGCTGCGGGCTGAGGACTGCCTGACTGCTGTTGCCTTTGCGTATCAGCGCGGAAGGCGTGTTCAGACGACCTTGGAATTCGTCCGCTTTCAACATTGCCGCCGCCGCGCCTTTGTCGGACAAGTGCCATTCATATTTTCCCGCGCGGATGCTGATTTTGCTTTCTTTTTTCAATGCTTCGAGCAAGGCGTTGGTTTGCGCGCTGCTCAATTTGCCTGTGCCTTTTTTGTTCAACGCCAATTTGCCCAGTGATTTGCCGTTCAGCATCAATTCGCTGCGGGCTGCCACACGGGCGAGTTGACGCTCATCGTCGTTAAACGGCAGCAGGGAAACTTCGCCGGCTACGGCGGCGTTCGCCCCCGCTTTTCGGGTAAACAAGATGGAAACTGGCGTTTCTGTTTCGTCCGCCTGATAGCCGGCAAGACGGCATGTGCCGGTATTGTCGCAAGCGATGTCCCAGTCTTGGTAATTTTGATAAAAGCCTTGAGGCGGAGCGGCCAGTGCGGTGGCGGGCAAAACAGCCAGCAGCCATTTTTTCATGATGTATTCCTTCAGTTTTATTTTATAGTGGATTAAATTTAAATCAGGACAAGGCGACGAAGCCGCAGACAGTACA
>CAKARM010000280.1:0-3296 GCA_916720585.1 uncultured Neisseria sp. | reverse complement strand
ATCTGTACTGTCTGCGGCTTCGTCGCCTTGTCCTGATTTAGTTAATCCACTATACATGCTATTTCGATGCCTGCCGTATGAGCAAAATGACAACAATCAAAACATCCTCTCCCGATACCCGGATTTTCCAAAGAAACCTATCGGCAGCCGTTTTGTAATAAAAGGTCGTCTGAAACCGTATGATGGTTTTCAGACGACCTTTTCCCCTTCATCTGAGCAGACTTACCCCAGATATTTCAGTTTGCCTTTGAAATCTTCCAGCTTCTCATAGCCTTTTTTCGCCATGATGGCTTTCAAACCAAGCGAAACGCGTTCGAAAATATCGACACCTTGCTGATGCAGCGCCGTGCCGATTTGCACCATGCTCGCGCCGCACAAGATATGTTCGAACGCATCGCGCCCCGTATAAACGCCGCCTGTGCCGATGATTTGGATGGACGGATTCAATCTTTGGTAGAACGCGTGGACATTGGCGAGCGCGGTCGGTTTGATGTATTCGCCGCCTATGCCGCCGAAGCCGTTTTTAGGCCGGATCACGACGGATTCGTCTTCGATATACATGCCGTTGCCGATGGAATTGACGCAGTTGACGAATTTCAGCGGATGGCGGTTGAACACTTCCGCCGCTTGGTCGAAATGGACGATGTCGAAATACGGCGGCAGTTTAATGCCCAAAGGCTTGTCGAAGTAGCCGAAGACTTCGCCCAAAATCCGCTCGGTCGTTTCAAAATCGTAGGCGATTTGCGGCTTGCCGGGGACGTTCGGGCATGAAAGGTTGAGTTCGGTAATGCCTTTAAAACCGCTGTTTTGCACTTTTTTCAACAGCGTGTGTGTTTCATCGGGCGACATACCGACCAGCGAGAGGAAAAATGTCCGTTCGGGCTGCGATTCTTGAAGGCTCAGCAAATAATCCAGATAGTAATCAATGCCTTGATTCGGCAAACCCATGGAATTGATGCTGCCCAGCGGTACATCGCGGTAACGCGGCTCGGGATTGCCCGCCCGCGCCTCCAGCGTCGCCGTTTTGGTGACGAAGCTGCCCGCGGCGGATTGCCTGACTTCTTCCAATTTTTCCACGGTCATACACGCCACACCAGCGGCGTTCATCAGACAGTTGTCAAAAGAAAAACCGGCGATTTGCGTTCTCAATGACGGCATATCCTGCTCCTTTCCCTTGGAAAATCAATTTGTTTGCGAAGCGTAACACGAATAGGCGGCAAAATTTTTAACAAACATCAAATGACAGACAATGTAGGGAAATGTTGTTTTATAGTGGATTAACTTTAAACCAGTACGGCGTTGCCTCACCTTGTCCTGATTTAAATTTAATCTGCTATATATGATGAAGGAAAGGCGAAAAAAGGTCGTCTGAAAGCATGGTTTCAACAAAGTGAAAACCTAAAATGCTTTTCAGACGACCCTATGTTTGCCTGTTCAAAATACGGTTAAAATCCCCAACCCCACCCTTTTGATTTTTCTTGTCTCCGGATTTCGATATGTTTCAAAACGTCATGGCGATTGCGTTTGGCGCGGCTTTGGGCGCACTGTCCCGCTGGTTGCTCGTTCTCGCCTTTGCCGCACTTTCCGTCCCATTTTCGGCAGGCACGCTTGCCGCCAACTGGATCGGCGCGCTCTTAATCGGCATCTGCGCCGAATGGCTGGATAATCCGCAATGGAAGCTTTTACTGATTACCGGTTTTCTCGGCAGCCTGACGACGTTTTCCAGCTTTTCATTGGAAATGGTCACCCTGATGCAGGCGCAACGCTGGGCGACGGCGTTTTCAGCGGTCTGCCTGCATGTTTTCGGCTCGTTCCTGCTGACGGCGTTGGGCATTTACTTGGCGCAAAGCTGGAAATAGCCGCGAACATCGTCATCTCAATAAAATATTCTTACTCTATCCCGATATCCAAACACACGGTTTCGCCGCAATATGCTTTGCCTGCTTCAGTCATATGCGCGGGTTTGTAGGCGGCGAAGGCGTAAGTCAGGTCGGCGCGGAAGGTGTCTTTGTCTGCTTCGCCGGTGTCGCAGTTCAGCCCGGTCGGGACGTCTAACGCAATTTTGAAGCCGTCGGCTTGATTAAGCAGGCGGCAGACGGCGGCAGCTGTTTCGGGCAATGCGCCGCTGAAGCCTGTTCCGAAAATGCCTTCGATAACAAGGCCGTAACCTGTTTTCAGAGTGCGAAGCCTGCCTGTGGTACGACCTTCCAGTTCATCGGGGCGGATAAAGCTGACACCGTCCGAATGATTCAAGCGCTCGCGGTTCAACTGCGCCAGCGGCGACAGTTTATCTCCCAAGACGAAGACGACATCTACCTGCCAATCCTGTTCCGACAACACGCGCGCGATGACCAAACCGTCGCCACCGTTATTGCCCTTGCCGCAAACGATCAGCGCGCGCCCTGCTTTGGGGAAACGGCGCAGCAAATCCGCGGCGGCGGCTTGTCCCGCGTTTTCCATCAGTTGCTCGAAAGTCGTGCCTTTATCGACTGCCATTTGCTCGTGTTCGCGCATTTCTGCGGCGGTGTAGATTTTCATCATTCGCTCCTTTTCTCTTTACGCCTATCAAACATCCAAATGCAAACCTTATCAATAGCCCTGCCCGACTTTCCCGTCAAATCATTCGCTTTTTTTGATTTGCCGCAAGAGGTCGTCTGAAAATCAGGAATTTGGTGGCTTTGGATTTGATTTTTATGTTAACAAGATTTATTATCAAAATAAAACAAAGTGATAAACAATCAAAACTACTTCTTTTGCGGGAACGGGCGTTGGAACATGCCTCGGTCTACCCTGTGTCAAATTCGTCTTTACTTGCCGTCTCTTTTTTCAATCGACAACGAAAGTAAAACACCCTATGTCTGCCATACCTTTGTCAAAACTCAGTAAAGGCGCAGTCGCGCACATCGACTCCATCGTCCCCAATTCGACTTTCGGCGAACTCGACCCGCTGGTTACGCGCCGTCTTGCCGACTTGGGTTTTTCAAGCGGAATGCCGTTGCAGGTGATTGCCGTCGGCGGATTCGGACGCGGTCCGTTTGCCGTACGTTTGGGCAACCAGTCGCAATTCTCGTTGCGGCAGGAAGAAGCGGGAAAAATTATGTGCCATGTGATTGACGGCTGACCGCTGTACAGACAGGCGGGCTTCATGTTCTGAAAATGCGGCAAAGGCGGATTGAACCTGACCGCCCTATCCTTTTCAGACGACCCGGGTCGTCTGAAAGCGCCGTTTCAAAGCCTTTTCCCCAATCCAACGCCAAACTCATCACACAATCAAACAAGGAGAATAAATAAATGGA
>CAKARM010000279.1:0-3306 GCA_916720585.1 uncultured Neisseria sp. | reverse complement strand
AAACTGCACCTTGTGAGTTGGAGGGGATGTCCAACTTTTGGGGTGCAGTTCAAATTTTCAGACGACCTTTTTTCAAACAAGCGGCTTAGGCTTTATACATCATATGTTCCCATTACGCTTGCGCTGTCCAAGATATGTCCCTGCATGGCGAAATGCAGGTCGTTGAAGCGGAAGCCGCGCGGCAGGTTTAATACGGTGTCGAGTGCGTAAACGATGAGTTCGTAGCGGTGGCGGCAGTTGGGCGGATACATGCCGCCGTAGCCTGTGGCCTCTTCGATGTCCAACTTGCCCAACAGGCTCGCCCAGCTGTTTGCGCCTTGCGTGTAGTCGGTGGCGGTCAGGCTTTCGTTTTCGGCGACGGAGGTACGCTTGAGGTCGGCAATCAGCCAGTGTGTCCACACGAATCCGCTGGCGGTAATGGCGTCTTTGTCTTCCAAAACGACGGCGAAGGATTTCGTGCCTTCGGGCGCGCCGCTGATTTCAAAGGGAATGGAATAAGTCGGCATATTGTTCGGACTAAACTGACTGCCGCGCTTGCCGTATTTGTCTTCAAATTCGCCGTTGACAATGGCTGAAGTCGTTACCTGCATAGTGTTCTCCTGTGGGGTTGGGGAAGGGGTCGTCTGAAAAAGGAAGGCTTGTTCAGACGGCTGGTGGATTGTCCGGTTTGCCGGGCTGCCGTTTTCAGACGACCTGTTTTTATACCTGCCAGTCTATCGGCGTTATGCCTTTTTCCTGCAAATAGGCATTGGCGCGGGAAAAGTGTTTGCAGCCGAAGAAGCCGCGATAGGCGGACAGCGGCGAGGGGTGCGGCGCGCTGAGGACGAGATGGCGGCTGCGGTCGATAAACGCGCCTTTTTTCTGCGCGTGGCTGCCCCAAAGCATGAAGACGACGTGTTCGCGGTTTTGGTTGATTTGGTTGACCACTTCGTCGGTAAAGCGCTCCCAACCCAATGTGGCATGGGAATGCGCCTGCCCCGCGCGGACGGTCAGGACGGTATTGAGCAGTAAAACGCCCTGCTCTGCCCAATGTTGCAGATAGCCGTGTTGCGGGATACGGAAGCCTTCGATGTCGTCCGCCAGCTCTTTGTAAATATTGACCAACGAGGGAGGGACGGCTACGCCTTCGCGGACGGAAAACGCCAGCCCGTGCGCCTGCCCTGCGCCGTGATACGGGTCTTGTCCCAAAATCACAACTTTGACGTTACCGAATTCGGTTACTTTAAAGGCGTTGAACACGTCTTCGGCAGGCGGATAGATAATCCGCCCCATGCCGCGCTCGTGTTTGACGGTTTCGATGATGTGTTGAAAATAGGGTTCGGACTTTTCCGAGCCGATTGCTTCGTGCCAAGTTTGCATATTGATGCCTTCATGATCGTGAAAAATGATTATAACGCAGCAAAATGGAGATGACGCCTTTTCTGCCGACCTTCTATTTCCTCCGGACGCATAAAATATAGTGGATTAAATTTAAATCAGGACAAGGCGACGAAGCCGCAGACAGTACAGATAGTACGACAAGGCGAGGCAACGCCGTACTGGTTTAAAGTTAATCCACTATAAAATATTGTCATGATTGAATTGTCAGTCAGCCTTTGTGCCGTTATGATTGAGCCTGTCCCACCCGAATCTTAAGGAATCTATATGACTACTTGGTTTATCGTTGCCGCCGCCGTCCTGATTGTCGAGCTGTTTGTCGGTACTGTATATCTCTTGGTTGTCAGCGCGGCTTTGTTCGGCGCGGGATTGGTATATTGGCTGACCGGTAATACTTCGATTGCCGTCGCTGCGGCAGCTGTTTTATCCGCCGTCGGTATCTGGGTGGTACACAGTAAATTCAAAAAAACTGCGCCCCGCCAAGAATTGAACGATGATTTGGACATCGGACAGACCGTTCAAATCCTCCGCCGCCTTCACGGCGATTGCTATGAAGTTTCGTATCGGGGAACGCACTGGCAGGCGCAGGCTGAAAATGCCGATGCCGTTCAGACGACCTCTACTGCCGTGATTACCGGTAAAAACGGTAATGTTTTACTCATTCGTTTCAATTGATTAATAAAATCAAAAGGAGCATCATGGGCGAATTGATTACCCTTCCTGAAAATATTCACCTATTAATATTAATCTTTGCTCTCACCGCATAAGGAAAAAACAATGGAATTTTTATACAGCTTTCCCGTCATCCTGTTGCTTGTCGTCGTAATTTTCGGCTTCAAAGCCTTTATCGTCGTGCCGCAACAGGAAGTTTACGTCGTCGAACGCCTCGGCAGATTTCACAACGCGCTGACCGCCGGTCTGAACATCCTGATTCCTTTCGTTGACCGCGTCGCCTACCGCCACTCGCTCAAAGAAGTACCCTTGGACGTTCCCAGCCAAGTCTGTATTACCCGCGACAACACCCAGCTTACCGTTGACGGCATCATCTACTTCCAAGTAACCGATCCGAAACTCGCTTCTTACGGCTCCAGCAACTACATCATGGCGATTACCCAGCTTGCCCAAACCACGCTGCGTTCGGTTATCGGCCGCATGGAATTGGACAAAACGTTTGAAGAACGCGACGAAATCAACAGCATCGTCGTTTCCGCGCTCGATGAAGCGGCAGGCGCATGGGGCGTGAAAGTATTGCGTTACGAAATCAAAGACTTGGTTCCGCCGCAAGAAATCCTGCGTTCTATGCAGGCGCAAATTACCGCCGAACGTGAAAAACGCGCCCGCATCGCCGAATCCGAAGGCCGCAAAATCGAGCAAATCAACCTTGCCAGCGGTCAGCGCGAAGCGGAAATCCAACAGTCCGAAGGTGAAGCGCAAGCTGCCATCAATGCGTCAAACGGCGAAAAAATCGCCCGCATCAACCGCGCACAAGGTGAAGCCGAAGCCCTGCGTCTGGTTGCTGAAGCCAACGCCGACGCCATCCGCAAAATCGCCGAGGCAGTCCGCTCAGAGGGCGGTTCCGAAGCCGTCAACCTGAAAGTTGCCGAGCAATATGTCGCCGCCTTCAGCAATTTGGCAAAAGAAAGCAACACGCTGATTATGCCTGCCAACGTCGCCGACATCGGCAGCCTGGTTTCAGCCGGACTGAAGATTATCGACAGCAACAAAGCGGCAAAATAAACCTTACGTTTTGCCACAAGGTCGTCTGAAAACGAGTGCAACGCGTTTCGCTACCATAAACAGCGGATTTCGCCAAACCGTTTTTCAGACGACCTTTATTCACATGATGGCAGACAGGATGCCCATCTGACCAAGCTTCAATATAGTGGATTAAATTTAAATCAGGACAAGGCGACGAAGCCGCAGACAGTA
>CAKARM010000278.1:0-3309 GCA_916720585.1 uncultured Neisseria sp. | reverse complement strand
ACGACGATTTCAGCTACAACATGCGCCGCACCGAAGTGCGCAGCCATGCCGCCGATTCGCACTTGGGACACGTCTTCCCCGACGGCCCCAAAGACAAAGGCGGCCTGCGCTACTGCATCAACGGCGCGAGCCTGAAATTCATCCCGCTGGAACAAATGGACGCGGCAGGCTACGGCGCGTTGAAGGGCAAAGTGAAATAAAGACGCGATAACACGAAAGGTCGTCTGAAAACGGCTGTTGCCATGAAGTGGGAACAGGTTTGATGAAACGGGTTACCGAAGGCAAAAGGTCGTCTGAAAAACAAAAATCAGTTTTCAGACGACCTTTTTACCGCCGCGATGCCTTGTTTCTTCTGCCGACAGACGGAAACGCGGATGGCTGAAGAATAAGGCTTGAAACGATAAAAGGGCGCATGATGCGCCCTTTTCCTTTTTGTCTTTGATACGTCGTCTGAAACCCGACGACGAAGAAACCGTCAATCTTCTTCCCCTTCCGGCAAACCCTTATCCTGCAAAGCAGATTCTTGGGCGGTTTCCACCAAATCGCGTTGCAGGCGTTTGGTGGTTTTGACGCCCAGCGCGCGCAGTTTTTCGGCGCGGCTGACAAGGTTGCCGCGTCCTTGCGAGAGCTGTTTGTAGGCTTGTTGGAACTGGCTTTGCGCTTGGTCGATGTTCTTGCCGACGGCCTCGAGCGTTTGGACGAAGCCGGTGAATTTGTCGTAAAGCCTGCCGCCTTCTGCCGCGATGGCGAGGGCGTTTTGGTTTTGCTGTTCGTTGCGCCAGATGTGGGCGACGGTGCGCAGGGTGGCGAGCAGCGTACTCGGGCCGACCGGCATGATGCGCTTGTCGAAACATTCTTGGAACAGGGCGGCATCGTGTTGCAGGGCGAGCAGGTAGGCGGGTTCGACGGGGATGAACATAAACACGAAGTCCAGCGTGCGCACGCCTTCGAGGTCGGTATAGTCTTTTTGCGACAGGCTGCGGATGTGGGCGCGGATGCTGGCGACGTGGGCGGCGAGTTCGCGCTCGGCGGTTGCGGCGTCGGCGGCTTGGGTGTAGCGGACGTAGGCAGTCAGCGAGACTTTGGAGTCGATGACGATTTGTTTGCCTTCGGGCAGGTTGACGAGGACGTCGGGCTGGAGGCGGCGCGCGCCGTCTTCTTCTTGGCGGACGGCGGCGGCTTGGACGGTGTATTCGCGTCCTTTTTGCAGACCGGAATGTTCCAAAACGCTTTCCAAAATCATCTCGCCCCAGTTGCCTTGGGTTTTGTTTTGCGTGCCGGTGAGCGCGTCGGTGAGGGCTTTGGCGTCGCTGTGCAGTTGGGTGTTGAGGGTTTGCAGGCGTTTGAGTTCGTTTTCGAGGGTCAGCCGTTCGCGCGCTTCTTTTTCATAGGTTTGCTGAACCAGCTCGCTGAAGCCGTGGATGCGTTCGTTGAGCGGGGTCAGCAGTTGGCTGAGGTGGTCGCGGTTTTGCTCGGTGAAGCGGCGGCTTTTCTCTTCCAAAATGGTGTTGGCGAGGTTTTGGAACTGGTCGCCCAAGCTTTGGCGGGCTTCGGCAAGGAGCTTGAGCTTTTCGTCGGCGGCGAGGCGTTCCTGTTCGAGCTGGATATGGAGGCGTTCGTTGCGGACGTGCAGGTTGTGTGCGTTTTCCTGAAGCTCGGCGTAATCTTGTTTCAGACGACCTGCTTCCTGTTCTCGCTCTTGAAGATAACCGATTTGGCGTTCGGCGGCGGCGAAGCGGTTGCCCAATTCCTGCAACTCGCCCTGCAAATCTTGGACATGATAGCGCGCATCGGCAAGCTCGGCGGCGGTTTGCGCCTGATTTTGTTCGGCAAATTCAAGATGCTGGCGGGACTCGGCAAGCGATTGCATCAGGGCAAACTGCTGCGTCTGCGCCTTGTTGCGGGCGAGCAGCCAAGTGATGAGCGCGCCGGACAAAAAGGCAAGCGCGGCAGTCAAGAGGAGCGGGACATTCATAGGTCGTCTGAAAACGGAAAAAGCAAAAACGGCAATATAGCATGTTTGCAGGGCAAGCTCGCTGTGCGCTTGAGTAGGATAGGGCGGAATGGCTGATAAACCGATGCCGGGCAGCAGGTCGCAGAACGTAAGGCGCAAACGTGGTACAGCACCGATGTGATTGGAGAATGAACGGCAGCGCCGAAGCAGAAAGCCTTTTCAGACGACCCTGCCAATCCATAAACACAAACAGGTCGTCTGAAAACCTGAAAACAAGTGTTGCACGTTTCGCTGCGCCCAAACAGAGCTTTTACCGCCGGCAGCTTGGAAAACCGCTCACTTTGGGCAAGGCAGAACAATGCCGCGGCGTCGGACTAGCGATTTGATGAGCGATTATCAGAAGAAAACAGCGGATTCCGGTTTGTCGGGCAGGGATTTTGGTTTCAGACGACCTGTTTTTGCCAAAAATGGATAGGTCATTTAAAAAATGACAATGATGATTATAGCCTGAAGCTAAAAAACCAAAAGCCAAGCGGAAAAGTGTTGTTTTTTATCTAATTGAAAAATATAAGGAAAATTTAAAAATTTTCTAAAATGATGTAATTTGGCAACAAAAAATCCGAGAGCATCTATTCTAAAATAAACAATTTGTAATCGGCTTGTAACTAAGACATCGGTGTCATTCTGCAAGACATCGGTGTCATTTTCAAAACTAAAAATAATTTATCAAAATAATTACATTAAAGCATTAATACCGCTATTTTCTTTACAAAAAAACTGTATAATTTATCAATTAAGGCGGTATCATGACACCTGTCGATATGGTAGACATACCGACGACGAATGCAAATGTTGTTAAATAACATTTGATTAATATGTAAAAGGATTACCCGAAATGAAAAATTTATTGACCTTAGCCGCAGCCTCTTTAATCGGTATGGCCGGTGTTACCGCTTCAGCCTCTATGGTTGCCCGCAATATCGAAACCGCTGTAAAAAAATAATTTAAAAACAAACGAAATATTTTAAACGCTTCCCAAACCCCCACAAACAACCTTCCCGCCCGCGGCGGAGCGGCTTTCGGCTTTCAACCGATTCCGGCATCAGATGCCGACACAAGCGCGAACCGCAGACCGCCCAGTTCGGCGGCGGGAACAAAAGAAAGAGAGATTACTATGAAAAACTTAATTAAATTGGCAGCCGCCTCCCTGATTGGCATGTCCGGTCTGACCGCCAGCGCGACGACCGCCGCCAAAAACATCGTCGAAGCCGGCAAATAATCAGCCGACCCGACGATATATTGGATTAACAAAAATCAGGACAAGGCGACGAAGCCGCAGACAGTACAGATAGTAC
>CAKARM010000277.1:0-3312 GCA_916720585.1 uncultured Neisseria sp. | reverse complement strand
TGATGGCAAACGTGCGGCGGCGGCGCACTTGGTCGAGGATTTCTTGGGACATGGGCTTTCTTTGCAAAAAGGTTCAGGCCGCTTTTCCGACGGCCTGAGAAAGGATTGAGATGGCGGGGATTGTACAAAAAAACATTAATCGGTTCAATGATTAGGGGATAAAAAAGGTCGTCTGAAAACTTTTCAGACGACCTTTTCACGATTGCGGATTAAGCCTTATCGTGGAATTCGTGGAATTCATATTGGTAGGACAAGCCTTTGCCTGCTTTTTTCTGCGCCAGATAATCGTCGTAAACGGCGCGGATTTCTTTGCGCAGGAGGAATAGGGCGATTAAGTTGGGGATGACCATGAAGCCGTTGAACATATCGGACAGGCTCCAAACCAAATCGACTTTGCCCAGCGTGCCCAACACGATAGCCAGCAGCACGAGCGCGCGGTAGATGCCCAAGTGTTTTCCCCTGAAGAGGAAACGGATGTTGGACTCGCCGAAGTAGTACCAGCCGATGATGGTGGTGAAGGCGAAGAAGGTCAGGCAGACGGCGAGCAGTTGCGAACCGAAGCCGGGAAAGGCTTTGCTGAAGGCGAATTGGGTAACCGCCGCGCCTTGTTCGCCGGAAAGGTTGGCATCGGTCAGGAGGATAATCAGCGCGGTGGCGGTGCAGACCAAGATGGTGTCGATGAACACGCCGATAAATGCCGCCAAGCCTTGTTGAACAGGGTGGTTTACGTCGGCGGTTGCGTGCGCGTGCGGCGTCGAACCCATACCTGCTTCGTTGGAAAACAGTCCGCGTGCCACGCCGTAACGGACGGCTTCGCGCATACCGATACCCGCTGCGCCGCCTAACACGGCTTCGGGATTGAAGGCGGCGGTAAAGATGTGGTTGAACATCGGTACGATGTGGTCGGAGAATTCAAACAGGATAACGACCGCGCACAAAATATAGATAATCGCCATAAACGGTACGACGAATTGGGCGATGTTGGCGATGCGGTTGACGCCGCCGACGATAATCATGCCCGCAAGGATGGCGAGGGTGATGCCTACTGCCAAAGCCGGTACGTTAAAGGCGATGGTAACGGAGGAGGCGATGGAGTTTGCCTGCGTGGCGTTACCGATAAAACCCAGTGCGATAATCAGGGCGATGGAGAAGAAGCCCGATAAGAAACGCGCCGCGCCGCGCCCGATTTTCGGGGTCAGGCCGTGCGTGATGTAGAACGCGGGGCCGCCGATGTATTTGCCGTGGCTGACGACGCGGTATTTTTGCGCGAGCAGGGCTTCGGCGAAAATCGTGGACATCCCCAAAACGGCGGAAAGCCACATCCAAAAAATCGCACCCGGCCCGCCTGCGGTAATGGCGGTTGCCACGCCGGCGACGTTGCCCGTGCCGATTTGGGCGGAGACGGCAACGGCGAGTGCTTGGAATTGCGACAAAGATTTATCGTCTTTGTCTTTTTTGGAAAACAAGCCGCCAAAGACGGATTTGAGACCTTCGCCAAATTTGGTAATCTGCGGCGCACCCAGATAGAGTGTGAAAAACAGGCCGATGCCCAAAAGGGCGTAAATCAGCAGGTAGTCCCACAGAATCAGATTGACTGCGCCCACCAGTGCAGACAATGTTTTTTCCATAATTACAAACCTTATATTGAAAAATGAACAGATGACGGCATCCGGCGGCGGTTACTCCGTTGAATGCCGTTGTGTCGGACGGCGCGGCGAGCAGGCCAGCTTCGTCCGTTTCGCCCCAAGTTGTCAACAATCCTGAAGCAGGCCTGCATGATACCGTAAACCTTTTGTGAGGCAAACGAAAAAAAGGGTCAGGTTTGGGCAAAGACAAGATTTTTGAGTTTTTCAGGCGCTATCGGCGTTTTCAGACGACCTTTTGGGCAGAATGCAGGGTCGTCTGAATATTTTAGGTATATTCAACCTATGTTAAAATGCGCCCTTTGAAAATGAGCAAGAGCCCGCCGGATAAGGCGGAAAATCGAAAGGAATCCATATATGGCAGGTCATAGCAAGTGGGCGAATATCCAGCATAAAAAAGCCCGTCAAGATGCCAAACGCGGCAAAATCTTTACCCGTTTAATTAAAGAAATCACCGTCGCAGCCCGCATGGGCGGCGGCGATCCCGGCGCCAACCCGCGCCTGCGCCTGGCTTTGGAAAAAGCCGCCGAAAACAATATGCCCAAAGACAACGTGCAACGCGCCATCGACAAAGGTACGGGCAATTTGGAAGGCGTGGAATACATCGAGTTGCGCTACGAAGGCTACGGCATCGGCGGCGCGGCGCTGATGGTGGACTGCCTGACCGACAACAAAACCCGTACCGTCGCCGACGTGCGTCATGCGTTCACCAAAAACGGCGGCAACTTGGGCACCGACGGCTGCGTAGCGTTCAACTTCGTGCATCAGGGTTATCTGGTGTTCGAACCCGGCGTTGACGAAGACGCGCTGATGGAAGCCGCTCTGGAAGCTGGTGCGGAAGACGTGATTGCCAACGACGACGGCTCCATCGAAGTCATCACCGCTCCGAACGATTGGGCGGGCGTGAAAGCGGCATTGGAAGCCGCAGGCTACAAATCCGTTGACGGCGACGTCACCATGCGCGCCCAAAACGAAACCGAACTCTCCGGCGAAGACGCCGTCAAAATGCAGAAACTGATTGACGCGCTGGAAGATTTGGACGACGTGCAGGACGTTTACACCTCCGCCGTTTTGAATCTGGATTAATAGGCAATATTGAAAGCAGACCTGTTGGGTCTGCTTTTTTGCGTCTGGGATTTTTGGCGGGTTGTTTGTTGGAATCTTCAATGGCTCGTGGGCAAAGCCCACGCTACGCGGTCTGTTGGTAACACTTGCACCGTAGCGTGGACTCTGTACACGAAAATGATAGACACAAAGGTCGTCTGAAAACCCGATGTAGGTTTTCAGACGACCTTTCATGTTTGGACTGCGTATCGGTTTTGGTTGGCACGGTATCCGTAGCGTGGGTTCTACCCACGGAAATAATGGGCGGACAGGTCGTCTGAAATCTTGATTGGGTCGTGGGCATAGCCCACGCTACAAAGTTTCTTGGCGACACAAGTGCCGTAGCGTGGATTCTGTCCACGAAAACGATAGACGCAAAGGTCGTCTGAAATCTTGAGTGGCTCGTGGGCATAGCCCACGCTACAAAGTTTTTTGGCAACGCAAGTGCTGTAGCGTGGACTCTGTCCGCGAAAATGATGAACACACAAAGGTCGTCTGAAAACCTGATGTAGGTTTGAACTGCACCCCAAAAGTTGGACATCCCCTCCAACTCACAAGGTGCAGT
>CAKARM010000276.1:0-3317 GCA_916720585.1 uncultured Neisseria sp. | reverse complement strand
GAAGCACCAAGTGAATCGGTTCCGTACTATCTGTACTGTCTGCGGCTTCGTCGCTTTGTCCTGATTTAAAGTTAATCCACTATAACGCTAAGGTCGTCTGAAAAACTTATTCGTGGTTGCGCGCGTGCCAGAAATAACGCCATACGAAACAAGGGAAGGCGAATATCAGGTAGAGGCAGATTACAGTAGCGTAAAACTCCCAGTCTTGATGCTGTACTGCGCCGGCACGGGATTCGAGGATGTAGGCGAGGACGGCGGTCAGAATGAAGCCTGCCGCCAATTCGACGAGATGATGCCCGAAATGTTTGCGCTTAAGCGGGAACACACCGAAAAATTTGGTGGTAACGAAGGGGGCATTGGCGAAGATGAGCGCCAATATCAAAAGGATGTACATGGATGCGGTCATGATGGTGTGTCTTTCTGTTTTCAGACAACCTCTTTGATTCAAAGGGTCGTCTGAAAAAACAATCTTGGGCTGCGTATCTTAACAAAAACGGCAGCCTCTGACACGGCTGCCGTTTCGGTTTATCGCCTTACAAAGTGTTTTCCAAAGCCTTTGCGCACCAGTCAATCATCGTTTGCGGCATAACGCCCCACAAAACCAACAAGAACGCATTGACGCTCAGGAAGAATTTGGCGGCATAGTTGCTGCCGATGGGTTGGTCATGGGTGGGTTCGTCGAAATACATGACTTTAACCACGCGCAGGTAATAGAACGCGCCGATTAAGGACATAACGACCGCGAAGACCGACAACCAAACGTAATGGAATTTCAGCAACACCATAATGACGCCGAATTTGGCGTAGAAGCCCATCAGCGGCGGAATGCCTGCCATAGAGAACATAACCAGCAACATCAGTAAGGCAAACCAGGCATGGCGTTGGTTCAAACCTGCCAAATCTTTGATTTCTTCACACTCGATATTGTCGTTGGACAATACCATCAATATGCCGAAGCCCGCAGCCGCCATCAAAGCGTAAGTAATGGCGTAATACAGACCCGCAGTAGAGCCGATTGAGCCTGCCATAAACGCCAGCAGGATAAAGCCCATGTGCGACACAGTCGAATAGGCAAGCATCCGCTTGATATTGGTCTGCATAATCGCGGCAAGATTACCGACCACAAGCGACGCAACGGCAAGGACGGCAAACATAGGCGCCCAGTATTGATGCACTTCGCCAAAACCGGTCAGCAAAATACGGAAGGCAAACATCACAGCGGCAATTTTCGGTGCCGTACCGACAAAGGCGGCAACGGATGTCGGCGCGCCGTGATACACGTCGGGCACCCACATATGAAACGGCACCGCGCCCAGTTTGAACGCTATCGCCACGACGATAAACACCAGCCCCAGTTTCAACAGCCATTCGTTGGCAATCTCGCTGTACGACGACGCCAAAACAGTGGCGAAGTCGAGCGAATGCGTCGCGCCGTAGACCATCGAAATGCCGTAGAGCAGCAGGCCGGAAGCCAGCGCGCCCAAGACAAAATATTTGAGTGCTGCCTCGGCGGAGCGGCCGGAATCGCGGCGCAGCGCAATCATGGCATAAAGCGACAGCGACAAAAGTTCCAAACCGATATAGGCGGTCAGGAAATGCGCCGCGCTCACCATCACGCTCATGCCTAACAGGGCAAACAGCGACAAAGTGTAAAACTCGCCTTTAAAAATACCGCGTGCCTGATTGTACGGTTTGCTGTAAATAAACAGCCCGAAGGTCAGCCCGTACAGCACCAGCTTGGACAGGCGCGACATACCGTCGGCAATATACATTCCGTGAAACGCCAGCGTACTGCCCTGCTCCCACACTGCTAGCTGCGTAACCGCTACGATAATAACGGTTCCCAAGCTCATCAGATGGGTCAGATAGCGGTTTTTATCGCTAATCCACAAATCTGCCAGCAATACGGCAATCAAGAGCGCAAACAGCACGATTTCGGGCATGGCAGGCATTAAGTTCAAATCAATCAAGTTCATTCGCACACCTCAAATCTTGCTTTGCGCCACATGGGCAATCAAATCGTTTGCCGCCTGATGCACCACTTCGATAAACGCCTGCGGATACAGGCCCATACCCAATACCGCAACCGCCAAAATCGCCAGAATCGCAAATTCGCGGCAGTTGATGTCTTTCATATCGGCAACGTGCGGATTGCCGACCGCGCCGAAAATCACGCGCTTATACATCCACAGCGTGTAAGACGCACCGTAAATCAGCGTCAGCGCCGCCAGCGCGCCTACCCAGAAATTCACTTTGACCGCGCCCATAATCACCATAAACTCGCCCACGAAGCCCGAAGTCGCCGGCAGACCCGCGTTTGCCATCGCAAACAGCATCATAAACGCCGCAAACTTGGGCATCACGTTCACCACGCCGCCGTAATCGGCGATATTGCGCGTGTGCAGGCGGTCGTACATCACACCGATGCACATAAACATCGCCGCCGACACGAAACCGTGCGAAATCATCTGAATGACCGCGCCTTTCAACGCCCAGTCGTTCAACTGTCCGTTAATGAACAAGAACATCCCCAAGGTAACGAAACCCATATGGCTGATGGACGAATATGCCACCAGTTTTTTCATATCGGTCTGCACCAGCGCGACCATGCCAATATACACCACCGCAATCAGGCTCAACACGATGATGACCGGCGCGAAATAGCGCGACGCGTCGGGCAGAATCGGCAGGATGAAGCGCAAAAAGCCGTATGCGCCCAATTTCAGCGTAATCGCCGCCAACACCATCGAACCGCCCGTCGGCGCCTCAACGTGGGCATCCGGCAACCAAGTGTGCACGGGGAACATCGGCACTTTCACCGCAAACGACAGGAAAAACGCCACAAACAAAAGCTGTTGCACGCCCAGCGGAATCTGTTTGATGTTTTGGAAATCCTCAATCGAAAAGCCGCCGACTTGGTAAGACAGGTACACAATCGCCACCAGCATCAGCAACGAACCCATCAGCGTATAGAGGAACAGCTTCACCGACGCATACACGCGGCGCGGACCGCCCCACACGCCGATAATCAGGTACAGCGGAATCAGCATACCCTCGAAGAACACATAAAACAGCAGGGCATCCCGCGCCGAAAACGCGCCGTTAATCAGGCCCGACATGATTAAAAACGCCGCCATATACTGCGCCGGACGCTTCTGAATCACTTCCCAACCCGCCAGCACCACCATCAGCGTGATAAACGCGTTCAGGATGACAAACAGCACCGAAATACCGTCCACACCCAGCGAATAGTTGATTCGCAAAAGCGGAATCCACTCGTGGAACTCGGTAAACTGATAGCCGCCGCTCAAACGGTC
>CAKARM010000275.1:0-3318 GCA_916720585.1 uncultured Neisseria sp. | reverse complement strand
TTTATTTTTTCTTCAAATAAACGCCGCTTTCGATATGGTGCGTAAACGGGAACTGGTCAAACAACGCGGCGCGTTCGACAGTATGGGTTTGGCAGAGTGTGTCGAGGTTCGCGCGCAGCGTTTCAGGATTGCAGGAAATATAGATAATGTTGTCAAACTGGGAAACCAGCTTCAGCGTTTCATCATCGACGCCGGCTCGGGGAGGATCGACAAAAATCGTGGAAAAATCATAATCTTTCAACGAGATACCCTGTTCTTGTAGGCGGCGGAATTCGCGGCTTTGGGTATAGGCTTCGGTAAATTCTTCCGCAGAGAGGCGGGCGATTTTGATGTTGTCCCTTTGGTTGGCTTCGATATTCCACTGTGCGGCATAAACGGAAGTTTTGGACACTTCGGTCGCTAACACCTGACGGAAATGCTGCGAGAGCGGCAGGGTGAAATTACCGTTGCCGCAGTAGAGTTCGAGCAGGTCGCCGCCGAGGTTTTGCGCGACATCGCATGCCCAGCCGAGCATTTTTTCGCACACGCGGGCGTTGGGTTGTGTAAAGCTGCCTTCGACTTGGCGGTAACGGAAGGTTTTGCCGTTTACGTTCAGCTCTTCAGTGATATAGTCTTGAGTCAAAACGATTTTCTGCCCCCTGCTCCGACCGATGATATGGATGCCCAACTCACGCTCCAAGGTTTCGGCGGCACGCTGCCACGCTTCGCCCAGTTTTTTGTGGTAAATCATGGTAACGAGCATCTCGCCGCTCAGTGCAGACAAAAATTCTACGGCGTACCAGCGGTTTTTGAGTTCGGGATTTTGCGCGGCGGCTTCGATGAGCTTGGGCATTAATGCGTTGATAGACTCTGAAGCAGCAGGAAATTGGTCGCAACGTATCAGGCTTGCGCCGCTTGCTTTCTGTCCGCGTTCGAACATGGCGTAAAACATTTCGCCGCCTTCGTGCCAAATGCGGAATTCGGCGCGCATCCGGTAATGCTGTTCGGAGGATTCGAAAACTTGAATTTCAGGAAAATCCACCCCCTGGAAAAGCTGTTGCAAGTATTGGATTTTTTGGTCGAGCTGTTGCGTATAAGCGGTCATGTCAGATTAATCTAATAAAAACAATCAGCGCATTATAATATAGTTCAAAGAGCAGATTATGGCACTGCGCCAAAAACAGCAAACCCACCGCCCCAATACCCCATAAATGCCTTCTCAAGCAGTTTCAAAAAATTTTGGAAGCCACTCGGGCAGCCGTTATTTTTTCTGATCTACAAGCAAAAAGGCATGCCTAAATTTCAGCGAAACTTCCGGCCCGACATTCCATCGATTTACCCATTCAATCTATATTGATTAAGTAAAAATAACATTATAGAATATTCACTCTTTTTAACATTTCATCTTGGGTACCCATCATGTCCACCAAACGCTTCCTCATTGCCGCCTTCTTGTCCGCTTCCGCATTCGCCGGTGCCGATGTTCATATTGATGAAAGCATCCCCTATCGCGATAAAGAAGAGATTGATAACCGCATCGTATCCGAGTGTTTAGAAGTCGGCAGCATCATGTCCGAATCCTTGCGGGAAAGCGCGGCAAAAAGCGGGGTAACCGTCGTGCGCGATGGTCTGAAACAAGACACTTACGCAGACATCGCCATCACTTCCGCCATGAGCGCAGGCAATGCCTTTGTGGGACACGCCAAGGGCTTGGCTGTTTCTGTGACTTTGTATATTGACGGCAAACAAGTCAAAAAAACCACATTATCCCGCAATTCTATGGGCGGCATGTTTGGCGGTTTTAAAGGTTCTTGTTCCGTCCTGAACCGGACGGCCAAAGTTTTGGGTACGGATTTGGCCAAATGGATTATCCAAGAACAGAAAAACGCTCAGGCTAAATAAAGCGTTTAATCAAAAGATTGGTCTGCAAGCTCCGCTTCTGCCGTCAAAACCAGTGATAGCGGGTTATCGGTCACACGCTGTACCAATCTTCCCATTGCAATTCAGTGCGAATACAAACGCGCCCCTAAATATAGACAAAAAGGTCGTCTGAAAACATCCGCACCCATGCGAAACGTTTTCAGACGACCTGTTGCTTATCTTAACCGGGATAGAACCTTATTTCTTTTAACGCCCAAAGCCGATATAAGTTTCTCCGCTGCCTTGGTTGCGGCTGCGCCAAGTGTCTTTGGCACCGGTTTTCGAACCCAAGGGCGTATCTTGTTCGACCTGCCACAATACATCATTGCTGCCGCCGATAGGATGCGAACCGCGCATACCGACATAGCTGCCCATGTCGCTTACGCCGTTATTGGAAATTCTGTGGCTGCCGTATTTTGTGTTGGAAGCTTCCACTCCGGCTTTCAAATCGCCGTAAAAATGAACTTCCGCCGCAGCCAACGCAGGCAGTGCGAGTAAAGACAAAATCAGAATTTTCTTCATTATGAAATGCTCCTTATGTGACATCCCTTCTGCACAAGCAGGCGGGAAGGGTTAGTGCAAGGCGAATTCTACCGTCCTAAAAGTTTGTGTTTGAATTAAGAAAGAAAATTCATGCAAAGGGTCGTCTGAAAAATGTCAAATCAGATTCAAACTTCCCATGCCGACCGTATACGTTTTGAACGGCAGATGCGCTTCAAACCGAAGCCGCACCTCGCCATCCGGGGCTTTACCATCCTGCGCAAAATGAAAACACGCCCATCAAAACCGCAGCCATTACAGACACACCGGCTTTCGCTATAATGGAATACACCCTCCACTTGGCGCGAAAGGAATATTTATGAATCCCGAAAACACCCTGTGTCTGATTATCGACATCCAAGAACGCCTCCTCCCCGCCCTGCACGACAAAGACGATATGCTGCACCACAGCCGTATCCTGATACAGGGGCTTCACGCCTTAGGCGTCCCGTTTGCCGTGACCGAGCAATATCCGAAAGGCTTGGGCAAAACGGTTCCCGCCGTATCGCTGCTGCTGCCCGAAACCACGCCCTTCATCGAAAAAACCCGTTTCTCCGCCCTTTCCCCCGAAACACACGCGATTTTGACGCAGGCAGCCGTCCAAAACATCATCTTAATCGGCGCAGAAACCCATATCTGCATGCTGCAAACCGTATTGGATTTGCGCTTGGAAGGTTTCAATGTTTACGTCCCCTTTGAATGCACGACATCCCGTTCCCCCGCAAACAAAGAAAACGGTCTGGCGCAAATGCGCGAAGCCCGCGCCACCGTTTCCAATGTGGAAAGCATTTTGTTCCAATTGCTGGGCGACGCCCGCCACCCCGCCTTCAAAACCGTTTCCAAACTGATTCAATAGCCTGTTAAGGTCGTCTGAATGCA
>CAKARM010000274.1:0-3349 GCA_916720585.1 uncultured Neisseria sp. | reverse complement strand
CATCCCTTGCGCTTTCAGCAGCCGCAAACCGTCGGCAAGCGCGTTGCCGATTTGTCCGCCGCTGTAACGTTCTTCCAGCAGCATCGCCGTAAAACGCGCCGTCTGTTCCGGTTTGGCGATGGCAAGCAGGGTCGGAATCTGCTTGGAAAGCCACGGCAGCCAGTGCGATTTCACGTCTTCGCTGTCCAGCCATTTCAATAATTTATCGCTGGGCTGCGCTTGATAAATACGCATGGCGATGGGTTTGCCCTGCAAAAAATTGTGTTCGATAAACCGCCCCAATTCATCGCCGATACGCGCCTGATTGCGCGGCAAAATCGCGGTATGGGGAATCGGCAGGCCGAGGGGTCGTCTGAAAAGCGCGGTTACGGCAAACCAGTCCGCCAGCGCACCCACCATCGCCGCTTCGGCAAACGCTTTGACAAATCCCAACCAAGGATATTGGCGCACATAAACGGCGGAGGCTGCA
Source organism: uncultured Neisseria sp. (assembly GCA_916720585.1). Taxonomy (GTDB): domain Bacteria; phylum Pseudomonadota; class Gammaproteobacteria; order Burkholderiales; family Neisseriaceae; genus Neisseria. The sequence continues at coordinate 2,880 of CAKARM010000274.1, read as the reverse complement.
AACAGCACGCACGCCGCAAGCAGCAAGCCCGTCGCCCAACGCCTGCTTTTTGCCAACTTTTTGCGCGCCTCATTTAAGCGGACTTGTTCCGAAAGGGTGTGCATTCCTTTTCCTTTTTTTGAAAATCGGGATTTTTGAGTGGGTGTGTTTGATCAATCGGATTATACGCCGTATTGCCTAATTTTTAATCATTGAATATTTTGGTTGAGAATAGAATAAGTTAGCTGACTTTTCCACAGACTGCACACACAAAGGCAAACACGGTATGTGACTAAACCGACAAACTGCCTATTTTTTAAGCATTGTATTTTTTTGTTTGATTATCAAAAGGTAATAGAACTTATTCACAGGCTGTTCACACCGTTCGGCAAAAAAATTGTGTATAGCGGGGAAAATGGCCAATTCAGGGGTAGGGCGTGTGGACGGATGATGTGGATGGTTTGCAGTATTCCTTGCCGGACCGTATTCAGACGACCTTTACTTTGCCGTGTCGCGTTACTACAATCACTATTTTAATCCAATAAAACCAGCCCTAAGGAGCACATCATGACCGCCTCGCAATTAATCAGCAGCCTGACTCAAACCGTCGGCGAAAAATACATCATCACCGACCCCGCGAAAACCGAACAATACCGCCAAGGCTACCGTTTCGGCGAGGGTAGGGCGTTGGCAGTGGTGCGCCCCGGAACCATTCTGGAAATGTGGAAAATTTTGCAGGCCTGCGTCGAAGCGGACGTGATTGTGATTACGCAGGCGGCGAATACCGGTTTGACGGGCGGCTCGACCCCCGACGGCAACGATTACGACCGCGACATCGTGATTGTGAACACCATGCGGATGAACATCATCCAAACCATCAACAACAACGAACAAGTCGTCTGCCTGCCCGGTTCGACCCTGAACCAGCTCGAATTGCTGCTGAAACCTTTGGGGCGCGAACCGCATTCGGTCATCGGTTCATCCTGCATCGGCGCGTCCGTCTTGGGCGGCGTGTGCAACAACTCCGGCGGCGCATTGGTGCAGCGCGGCCCGGCCTACACGGAAATGGCGCTGTTCGCCCAAATCAACGAAGAGGGCAAATTGGAGCTGGTCAACCATTTGGGCATAGATTTGGGCGACACGCCCGAAGAAATCCTGACCAATCTTCAAGGCCATCATTATCAAAGAAAAGACATCATGCAAGACGCGGGCAAAGGACACGACCACGCCTATTGCGACCATGTGCGCCAAGTGGACGAGCCCACCGCCGCGCGTTTCAATGCCGACCCCGCGCGCCATTACGAAGCGTCCGGTTGCGCGGGCAAACTGATGGTTTTCGCCGTCCGCTTGGACACCTTCCCGCAAGAGAAGCAAACCGCCGTGTTCTACATCGGTACCAACGACATCAACGAACTGACCGACATCCGTCGCGCCGCCTTGGGCGAATTTGAAAGCCTGCCCGTTTCCGGTGAGTATATCCATCGCGATGCTTTCGATATTGCCGACGTGTACGGCAAAGACACGTTCTACGTCATCAAAAAATTCGGCACGCACCAACTGCCGAAATTATTTGATTTCAAAGCCAAAGTTGACCGATTCGGCAAAAAAGTCAGCTTTCTGCCCAAACATTTTTCCGACAAAGTCATGCAGTTCGTCAGCAAATACCTGCCCGACCACCTGCCCAAATCCATGCGCGATTACCGCGACAAATACGAACACCACCTGATTCTGAAAATGGGCGGAAAAGGCGTCGATGAAGCGCGCGCGTTTTTGAAAGAGTATTTTGCACACCACGGCGGCGCGTTTTTCGAATGCAACGCCGAAGAAACCCAAGCCGCCATGCTGCACCGTTTTGCCGTTGCCTCAGCCGCCATCCGCTACCGCGCCGTGCATGATGATGAAGTGGAAGATTTGGTTGCGCTGGACATCGCCCTGCGCCGCGACGACCGCGACTGGTTTGAAAAACTACCGTCGGAAATCGACAATAAAATCATCCACAAGCTCTACTACGGACATTTCATGTGCCACGTTTTCCATCAGGATTACATCATCAAAAAAGGCAACGACTGCATGGCATTGGAACACGAAATGCTTCATCTCTTAGACCAACGCGGCGCGCAGTATCCCGCCGAACACAACGTCGGCCATTTATACGAGGCTAAACCTGCGCTCAAGCAGTTCTACCGCAAACTCGACCCGACCAACAGCTTCAATCCGGGTATAGGCAAAACCAGTAAGAAGAAAAACTGGGCTGAGTGATAAGGTTGGGATTGTGTAAGTAAATGAAAGGTCGTCTGAAACTGCATTTGGTTTTCAGACGACCTTTTATCTTGTAATGACTCAACTTGTTAATGTATTCTGATAGAATCATGACGCTAACGTTTTAAGGCATAAAGGCAAGGTGTTTAATGAGACTTTACAAGATTTTTAAAGATCCTATGAACCAGTACGAGGCGGTCAAACAAGGCTGGTCTTGGCCTGCATTTTTCTTTTGGGCTATGTGGGCTTGTGTGAAACAAATGTGGGGTTTGGGAATTAGAATTCTTGTCACGTTTGTTGTGTTAAGTTTATTAGCTGGTCAGAATGAATTGTTGAGGGCAATCAACAGTCTTCTTGGTTTCAGTGTTTTTCTCGCGTTTGGCATGTTCGGTAATACTTTGCGTGAAAAAAATCTGGTTAAACACGGTTATGTAGAATTACCTCAACTTATTAACGCTGCTAACCCTGAAGCTGCAATTGCCCAATATATTGCTGAATATGGTCATAAATAAAGCTTTTTGAGATTAAGGTCGTCTGAAAACTGTATTCGGTTTTCAGACGACCTTTTTAAATTGAGTATCCAAAATGAGACCTTTGCAAAAAAGCCCTTCCTCCGACAACCGAAACCCCAACACAGGTTTT
>CAKARM010000273.1:0-3377 GCA_916720585.1 uncultured Neisseria sp. | reverse complement strand
CTTTGAGCTAAGGCGAGGCAACGCCGTACTGGTTTAAAGTTAATCCACTATATCATTCAGCCTTGCCTGCCCGATACAGATTTGAGCAACCCGACATTCGTTTGATAGCATGGGAACACTCGGCAACTGACTTTCAGGAGTACAAAAATGTCATTTACCACAATCATTTATGCCCACCCGTACGATCAAAGCTTCAATCACGGCATTTTGCGGCGCGTACAGCAACTGTTGGACGAAAAAGGCGAAAAATACCGGCTGATCGACTTATACGCAGACGGCTTCAACCCCGCCTACACCAAAGAAGAGCTTGCCCTGTTCAACCAAGGCAAAGCCCTTGACCCGCTGGTTTTACATTATCAAGAACTCTTGAAAACCACCAACCGACTGATTTTCATCTTCCCGATCTGGTGGGCGGACATGCCCGCCATCGTCAAAGGATTTGAAGACAAAGTTTTCCTAAAAACATTCGCCTACGTCCCGACTGCCACAGGCTTGAAAGGCAACCTATCCCATATCAAAGAAGCACTGGTCATCAGCACGTCCACCGCCCCCACATGGTATCTGAAATGGTTTGGCGGCAACGGCATCGGCAAAGCGATGGTGGGACACACGCTCAAAGGCATCGGTATCGCCAAACGCCGTTGGCTCAACTTCGGCAATATGGACAAATCCACCGACGAACAGCGGCAGGCGTTTTTGGCAGATTTGAGCCGAAGCGTGTAATCTTCAGGCGGTCTCTTACTTCACCGCCGAATTTCCGCCGTCCGCAAACAACGCCGTACCCGTTACAAAGCTGCCCATCGGGCTAATAAGGAACAAAATCGCGGCGGCAATTTCTTCGGGGCGGGCGATGCGTTTGACCGCATGCAACCCTTCCGCCCATGCCCGCTGCTGCGGGTCGGTAGTCATCATTTCCGTATCCGTACCGCCGGGAAGCAGGGCATTGGCGCGGATACCTTGGGCGGCATAATCGGCGGTGATGCCTTTTGCCAGAGCAGCAAGTGCGGCTTTGGCGCAGCCGTAGGCGGTTTTGTTCGGCAGGGCACAACTGGTGCCGACAAAGCTAGACGTGAACACAATCGCGCCACCACCGCGTGCGAGCATAAGGGGAATTTGGCTGCGCGCGCCAAGAAAGGCAGCGGTTAGGTTGCCGTCCAGCGTATCACGCCATTCGTCGGGCGAGATGTCGGCCAAAGGTTTGTATGCACCGATAATGCCTGCATTGTTGACGGCAATATCTAGGCCACCGAACTCTCGTTCTGCCGCGCGGACGACGGCTTCGTGCGTTTCAGGCAGCGCCGCGTCGCCTGCAACAGCAACAGCTCGTCCGCCGCGTGCGCGTATCAGGGCTGCGGTTTCCTCCAGCTTGTCGGCACGGCGGGCGCATAAGACAACGTTTGCGCCGTGCTCCGCCAACAGCAGTGCAACCGCGCGACCGATACCCGACGACGCGCCGATAACGGCGGCGGTTTTATTGTTCAAATTTAATAAGCTTGACATAACGTTCCTTACATATGCGGTTAAAGACGATGCAAGTTTAAGGAAGTCGCGATATAAAGACGACCCGATTATTGATGAATTTCAGACAGACAAACAATTTTTCCATCAACAATCGGGTCGTTTCTTGTCGGCTTTCAGGCTATCCTATCCCATACAACGACAGGATAATTTATGAACTTAAATCAAACCCGCCAATTCCTCCGCATTGCCCGCGCCATCGAATACCTTTACGACCATGCCGCCGAACAGCCCGATTTGGCGCAAGTGGCGGCGGCAGTGCACATCAGTCCCGAACATTTGCAGCGCGAATTTTCCGCATGGGCGGGCATCAGCCCGAAAAAAATGCTGCAACACATCAGTATCAGCCGTGCCAAAGAAGCCCTGAAAAACAGCGAAAGCGTGGCGGAAGCGGCGCACAGCGGCGGACTGAGCGGCACGGGGCGGCTGCACGACTTATTTGTCGGCATCGAAAAAATGACTCCGGGTGAATACAAAAACGGCGGAGCAGGCCTGCAAATCCATTACAGCCTGATTCCCGGCCCCTTCGGCGACCTGTTGGCAGCGGCAACAGACAAAGGCATCTGCTTCATGCGTTTTTCAGACGACCCCTCCGCCGCACTGGACGAATTGCGCGCCGAATATCCGAACGCCCGCCTAACCGAACGGGAAACCGCATTCCACCGCCAGGTCGCTGACATCTTCCGCACCCGGCACGGCCGCATTACCCTGCACATCAAAGGCACACCCTTCCAGCTCAAAGTATGGCAGGCCTTGCTCGATATTCCCGCAGGCAGCCTGCAAAGCTACGGCACAGTGGCGCAGGCCGTCGGTTCGCCCAACGCCGCGCGAGCCGTTGGGACGGCCATCGGGCAGAATCCCGTTGCATTACTCATCCCCTGCCATCGCGTCATCCGCGAAAGCGGCATCATCGGCGGCTACCGCTGGCAACGCGGGCGCAAAATGGCGATATTGGCGCACGAATTGGGAGACGCTGATGACGCTTGACCTCTTCCCAGAAACCGCCAACCCGCACGCCAACCTGCTGCCCTACGACGGCATCGTCAGCAATTTCGGACGGATTTTCACCATCGCCGAAGCCGACCGTTATTTTGAAATTTTGCAGCGCGATATTCCCTGGCGGCACGACGAAGCCGTGATATACGGCAAACACATCATCACCGCCCGCGAAGTCGCGTGGTACGGCGACACGTCCTACAACTACGGTTATTCCGGCGCAAACCGCATCGCCCTGCCGTGGGATGGCGTCTTGCCCGAACTCAAAAACCGCGTGGAAGCCGCCATCGCCGACATCTGCCCCACCCACTTCAACTCCTGCCTGCTCAACCGCTACAACAACGGCAACGAAGGCATGGCGTGGCACAGCGACGAAGGGCAGGGGCTGGTCAAAGACAGCGCCATCGCCTCCCTCAGCCTCGGCGCAACGCGCAAATTCGCCTTCAAACACAAAGAAAGCAAGGAAAAACGCGAAATGTGGCTGGAACACGGTCAGCTCATCGTCATGCACGGCGAAACGCAGAAACACTGGCTGCACACCATCCTGAAAAGCACCCGTATCCAAGAGCCGCGGATTAATCTGACGTTTCGGGTGATGAAAGGATAAAAAGGGGCTGCTTTTTTCCATTTCAGACAGCCCCCGAAAGTCGTCTGAAAAACTGCTTGAAAATGTAAAACAGAAAAGCCGTAGGTCGTCTGAAACGTTTTTCAGACGACCTACCGCACCCACATCATTCCCGTACACTCGCAATAGGGAGTCATCCATGTCCCAACAAACCCCGACATCCCCTGCCCCGCGCGACTGGCTGCTGCTTATCGGCGGCAGCACCTACAAATTCACGCTGACCGGTTTTTATCTGGTC
>CAKARM010000272.1:0-3381 GCA_916720585.1 uncultured Neisseria sp. | reverse complement strand
ATAACGGCCGTCGCGGTAAAGCCATGACCGGCGCCAACAAACGTCCGCTGAAATCGTTGGCAGACATGATTAAAGGTAAGGGCGGTCGTTTCCGTCAAAACCTGCTGGGTAAACGTGTGGACTACTCTGGTCGTTCCGTGATTACCGTAGGTCCATACCTGCGTCTGCACCAATGTGGTTTGCCGAAAAAAATGGCTTTGGAACTGTTCAAACCGTTCATTTTCCATAAACTGGAAAAACAAGGTTTGGCTTCTACCGTTAAAGCAGCGAAAAAATTGGTAGAGCAAGAAGTACCGGAAGTATGGGACATTTTGGAAGAAGTCATCCGCGAACATCCGATTATGCTGAACCGTGCGCCGACCCTGCACCGTTTGGGTATTCAAGCGTTTGAACCTATCCTGATTGAAGGTAAAGCCATTCAGTTGCATCCGTTGGTATGTGCCGCGTTTAACGCCGACTTTGACGGTGACCAAATGGCGGTACACGTTCCATTGAGCTTGGAAGCGCAAATGGAAGCGCGCACCTTGATGCTGGCTTCAAACAACGTATTGTCTCCTGCAAACGGTGAACCGATTATCGTACCTTCCCAAGACATCGTATTGGGCCTGTACTACATGACTCGCGACCGCATCAATGCTAAAGGTGAGGGTAGCCTGTTTGCTGATGTGAAAGAAGTGCATCGTGCATACCATACCAAACAGGTTGAGCTGGGTACGAAAATCACCGTACGTCTGCGTGAATGGGTGAAAAACGAAGCCGGTGAATTCGAGCCAGTCGTTACCCGTTACGAAACGACTGTCGGCCGTGCATTGTTGAGCGAAATCCTGCCTAAAGGCTTGCCTTTCGAGTACATCAACAAAGCGCTGAAGAAAAAAGAAATTTCCAAACTGATTAACGCATCGTTCCGCCTGTGCGGCTTGCGCGATACGGTTATTTTCGCCGACCACTTGATGTATACCGGTTTCGGATTCGCAGCCAAAGGCGGTATTTCTATTGCTGTTGACGACATGGAGATTCCGAAAGAAAAAGCGGCCTTGTTGGCTGAAGCCAATGCCGAGGTTAAAGAAATCGAAGACCAATACCGTCAAGGTTTGGTAACCAACGGCGAACGCTACAACAAAGTGGTGGATATTTGGGGTCGTGCCGGCGATAAAATCGCTAAAGCGATGATGGATAACTTGTCCAAACAAAAAGTTATCGATCGTGATGGCAACGAAGTCGATCAAGAGTCATTCAACTCCATCTATATGATGGCAGACTCCGGTGCCCGTGGTTCTGCGGCTCAGATTAAACAGTTGTCCGGTATGCGTGGCTTGATGGCAAAACCAGACGGCTCGATTATTGAAACGCCGATTACCTCAAACTTCCGCGAAGGTCTGACTGTATTGCAATACTTTATTGCGACCCACGGTGCGCGTAAGGGTTTGGCGGATACCGCATTGAAAACTGCGAACTCCGGTTACCTGACCCGTCGTCTGGTAGACGTAACTCAAGACTTGGTCGTTGTTGAAGACGATTGCGGTACTTCAGACGGCTTTGTCATGAAGGCGGTCGTACAGGGTGGTGATGTGATTGAAGCATTGCGCGATCGTATTTTGGGTCGTGTTACCGCGTCTGACGTTGTCGATCCGTCAAGTGGCGAGACCTTGGTTGAAGCCGGTACGTTGTTGACTGAAAAACTGGTGGATATGATTGACCAATCCGGTGTCGATGAAGTCAAAGTCCGTACTCCGATTACTTGTAAAACCCGCCATGGTTTGTGTGCGCACTGTTATGGTCGCGACTTGGCACGCGGCAAATTGGTCAATGCCGGTGAAGCAGTCGGCGTGATTGCGGCTCAGTCTATCGGTGAACCGGGTACCCAGTTGACCATGCGTACGTTCCACATCGGTGGTGCGGCATCCCGTGCGGCAGCAGCCAGCCAAGTTGAAGCCAAATCCAACGGTACGGCACGATTCAGCAGCCAAATGCGTTATGTTGCCAACAACAAAGGCGAATTGGTTGTCATCGGCCGCTCTTGCGAAGTCGTTATCCATGATGACATCGGCCGTGAACGCGAACGCCACAAAGTGCCTTACGGTGCGATCTTGATGGTTCAAGACGGTGAAGCCATTAAAGCCGGTCAAACATTGGCAACTTGGGATCCGCATACCCGTCCGATGATTACCGAACACGCAGGTTGGGTGAAATTCGAAAACGTGGAAGAGGGCGTAACCGTTGCTAAACAAACTGACGATGTAACCGGTTTGTCTACTTTGGTAGTTATTGACGGTAAACGCCGCTCCGGCAGCGCATCCAAACTGCTGCGTCCTACTGTAAAACTGTTGGATGAAAACGGTCTGGAAATCTGCATTCCGGGTACCTCCACCCCGGTATCTATGGCATTCCCTGTGGGTGCAGTGATTACCGTGCGCGAAGGTCAGGAAGTCGGTAAAGGCGACGTATTGGCGCGTATCCCGCAAGCCTCTTCCAAAACCCGCGACATTACCGGTGGTCTGCCGCGCGTTGCCGAGTTGTTTGAAGCACGCGTGCCGAAAGATGCAGGTATGTTGGCAGAAATCACCGGTACCGTTTCATTCGGTAAAGAGACCAAAGGCAAACAGCGTCTGATTATCACTGACGTAGACGGCGTAGCATACGAGACTTTGATTTCCAAAGAGAAACAAATTCTGGTGCACGACGGTCAAGTGGTAAACCGCGGTGAAACCATCGTAGACGGAGCGGTTGATCCGCATGATATTCTGCGTTTGCAAGGTATCGAAGCACTGGCACGTTATATCGTTCAAGAAGTGCAAGAGGTTTACCGTCTGCAAGGTGTGAAGATTTCCGATAAACACATCGAAGTCATCATCCGTCAGATGCTGCGCCGTGTGAATATTGTCGATTCAGGTGAAACCGAATTCATTACCGGTGAGCAAGTCGAACGCGGCGATGTCATGACAGCCAATGAAAAAGCTTTGGAAGAAGGCAAAGAACCGGCACGTTACGAAAACGTATTGTTGGGTATTACCAAAGCCTCTTTGTCAACCGACAGCTTCATTTCTGCCGCATCGTTCCAAGAGACGACCCGCGTTCTGACTGAAGCCGCCATTATGGGCAAACAAGACGAGTTGCGCGGTCTGAAAGAGAACGTAATCGTAGGTCGTCTGATTCCTGCCGGTACCGGTTTGACCTACCACCGCAGCCGTCGCCAGCAATGGCAGGAAGCGGAGCAAGAAGCTTCCGAAATCGAAGCAACAGATGAATAATCCGTAGGATGTTTGTTTGAAAGAAAACCGCAAGGCAATATCACTTGCGGTTTTCTTTTTCAGACGACCTGTGTGGATTATAGTGGCTTAACTTTAAACCAGTACGGCGTTGCCTCGCCTTGCCGTACTATCT
>CAKARM010000271.1:0-3393 GCA_916720585.1 uncultured Neisseria sp. | reverse complement strand
CCAAGTATCCGCGCTGCCGCGCGCCACGCCGACCGCCAAATCGCCGTAAATACCTGGACTCCATCCTAAAATAATTTAGAACAGCCCCAAATATTCTTTCACTTTTCCATCATTTCTATTCTAGTGGGTACAGAAAGTCACCAATAAAATCTATCCGATATTAATATGCATAAGCACCATCTCGTACATGACCTTTTTGCAGGTAGGCATTAGACACATAACCAGTCAGCCCGCCGACTTGAACTTTAACCCAGCAGCCACCGTTGGCATTGGTACAGGCGTTGGTTTCAGCCACCACTTGAAGTTGCTGACCGTCTTTCAATTGGGTAACAGAAACTGCTGAAATAGACGGTCCTCCTCTGAGATTTAACGAACCACTACCAGATTCCGAAATCACAAAAGCAGGGTAACGAACGAGTTTTTCGGTAACTTTGGACGCTTGTTGTGAAGCAGCCGGTTTTGCCGTAGCTTTTGGGGATTCTTCTTGTCTAATTCTGGGTTCTTCTTGTTTTATTCTGGCCTCTTCTTTTTGCTTAGGTTCCTCTTCTAAAGCTTGTTTCTTTTTCGCTTCTTCGCGTTTACGTTCCTCAGCAGCCTGTTTTTTCTTTGCTTCTTCCTGTTTTTTCTCTTCTTCCAGCATTTGCTTCATCTGTAAGTCTTCTTGGGCATCTTGGTAGGCTTTTTGATAGAGTTCGTCTTCTCTTTGCTGTTGCTCAATTTGTTTCCGGTGTTCTTGTTCTTGATTTTCGCGTTCAGCTTGTTGCTTTTGTTGCTGCGCCAATTGTTCTTTCAATGCAGCTAACTCTTTTTGGGTTTCACTTTCTCCACCATTACAGGCAGCAAGCAGAGACAGAGATAAAAAACCTACGGAAATAACTGATAAAGCTTTTTTCATGTTTACTCTCTAATAGTTGAACGAAGAGAAAAAGTCTTCAAAATTGAATATAGCCTACATATCATTCAAGATGATGATGGCGTTGATATTATATTGCCGACTTTATGTAACTTTTACAAAAATCTGTTTTTGATAATATATTTACATCATACGCCATGTCAATACTGATTATCATATTCTCAGAATACGCATTAGCATAATTACCAATTTAAATAATGTCTGATCACGACGCTCTATAAAAACCGCCTCCACCGACAAAATTCGTACTTGGTCAGATAGAAACAATCGGTTACTAAAATATATAGCTAAACGGCTGTATGAATTTCGTAAAATTAAGGAATAATCGGAACCTGCCTGTACAGCCGCGTTCCAACTACTTTCATCATTTTAGGATTCGGATGTTCAAAAAAGTCCTTGTTTTTATATTGGTTTTGTTCTTTACCGCCGCGCTTTTGCCGCTGTGGATCATGTGGCGTGATTTTCAGGTGTCGCGGTTGGATGCGGATGCGGTGCGTCCGGCGGATGCTGCGGTTGTGCTTTCGACGCGTTCTTATGAAGGGGGTCGTCTGAATCCTTGTTTGGTGGCGCGCGTTGAAGCGGCTGTCGAGCTGTATCGTGCCGGCAAGGTGAAAAAGCTGGTGATGTCGGGCGGACTCAGCCGCGATTTTCAGTCTGCTTCGGGCAATATGCAGGCGATTGCGGAGAAGATGGGGGTGCCGAAAGAAGACATTATCCAAGAGCGGCGGGCGGAAAATACGTTTGAGAACATTGTGTTCAGCCGCGATTTTATTGAAAACAGCCCGCGCGTCGTCATTGTCAGCGCCGGTTTTCATTTGGCGCGGGCGCAGATGATGGCGGACAGGCAATGGCAGGGACACGATATTCAGGTGTATGCCGCGCCGTTTTGTTCCGAGCCTTACGGCGGCTATGGTTACACGGTATTGCGCGAGTCGGCGGCGTTTGTCAAAAACGCTTTGAAGGGAAGGTTGTAGTTTCAGACGACCCGAAGTTGCCGGGTCAAATCATGTATAATTGCAAACAATTTGACTGTTTGATTTAACCGTTTGACCGACCTACCGACAGGACTCCGACATGATCAACCCTATCGCTGCACTTTCCCCCCTAGACGGCCGCTACGCCAAATCCGTTGAAGCATTGCGTCCGATTTTCTCCGAATACGGCCTGATGAGGGCGCGCGTCAAAGTCGAATTAAGCTGGCTCAAAGCCCTCGCCGCCGAACCGAAAATTACCGAAATTCCCGCCTTCAGCGATTTCACGCTTGCCGAAATCGACAAAGTCATCGAAAACTTTTCATTGGAAGACGCAGCCGCCGTCAAAGCCATCGAAGCGACCACCAATCATGATGTCAAAGCCATCGAATACTGGCTTAAAGAACGCTTCGCCGGCGTACCCGAAGTCGCCGCCGCCAGCGAGTTTATCCACTTCGCCTGCACCAGCGAAGACATCAACAACCTGTCCCACGCCCTGATGCTGCAAGAAGCGCGCGAAACCGTCATCCTGCCGAAACTTGCCGAAATCATCGAAAAACTCACCGGCATGGCGCACGACCTTGCCGCCGTCCCCATGATGAGCCGCACTCACGGCCAGCCCGCCACGCCGACCACCTTGGGCAAAGAAACCGCCAACATCGTGTACCGCCTGCAACGCCAGTTCAAAAACCTTCAGGCGCAAGAATTCCTCGGCAAAATCAACGGCGCGGTCGGCAACTACAACGCCCACATGGTCGCCTATCCCGACGTCGATTGGGAAACCCACTGTCGCAACTTTGTCGAAATCAGCCTCGGCCTGACCTTCAACCCCTACACCATCCAAATCGAACCGCACGACTACATGGCTGAATTCTTCCAAACCCTCAGCCGCATCAACACCATCCTGATCGACTTCAACCGCGACGTTTGGGGTTATATTTCATTGGGTTACTTCAAACAAAAAGTCAAAGCGGGCGAAGTTGGCTCTTCCACCATGCCGCACAAAGTCAACCCCATCGACTTTGAAAACTCCGAAGGCAACCTCGGCATGGCCAACGCCGTATTGGGCTTCTTATCCGAAAAACTGCCCGTTTCCCGCTGGCAGCGCGACCTGACCGACAGCACCGTCCTGCGCAATATGGGCGTAGGCGTAGGCTATGCCGTATTAGGCTTCGCCGCCCACCTGCGCGGCCTGAACAAGCTCGAACCCAACCCCGTCGCGCTGGCCGCCGATTTGGATGCCACTTGGGAGCTGCTCGCCGAACCGATTCAAACCGTGATGCGCCGCCACGGCGTCGCCAATCCTTACGAAAAACTGAAAGACCTGACGCGCGGCAAAGGCGGCATCACGCCCGAAGTGCTGAAAGTCTTCATCGAATCGCTGGAAATCCCCGCCGAAGCCAAATCCCAACTGCTCGCCCTGACCCCCGCGCTGTACATCGGCAAGGCAGAAGAATTAGCGAAACGGATTTGATACCGTCTTAATGATTTGAGATTGAGTTGAAACAA
>CAKARM010000270.1:0-3421 GCA_916720585.1 uncultured Neisseria sp. | reverse complement strand
CAATGAAGCGGCACCGTTCGGCGGCGTGAAACGCAGCGGGCTGGGACGCGAAGGCAGCAAATACGGTGCGGATGAATATTTGGAATTGAAATATTTGTGTATTGATGTGGCGGATTGAGTTTAGTCTCAGGAGGTCGTCTGAAAACGTAACTTCAACAAGATAATCTCCCCCTATCTTTGTAGCAACACTCTGAAAAAATTGGCTGAAATCAACAAATACGCGATACAAGGCTAGCGTGTCGTGCAACTGATAAGTTCGCCAAGTATTTTGCTGGGGCAACGACACCAAACTTTAAGGCTCACTGGATAGTATGGGAAAGTCCGTTGGTAGGCCGGCAAACAGGGGAGATATAGTGGATTTGAAACTGTTTACTTGAAGCAATAATTTTTAAAGCAATAACATAGGAAAAAAGAAAATGAAAAGATTGTTTATATTTGCTCTAGCTTGCTTTACTGCGAGCTGTACTGTCACACCAAAAGTCGAATCATTGCCTGATGCAGAATTAAATAAGCCATATTTCATAGAATTTAATGTGGCCAATCAAGCTACTTATCCCGATCATTTCATAGTAGAAATGGATCCTCCGAATTCGGGGTTAACTGTAAAGCCCATCGATAAGTGGTATGATACGGTTCATATTTCTGGAACTCCAAAGATGAAGCAGGATATCATGATTGAAATATCATATTTAATAAGAGGGCCCGTAGGTTTTTTTGAAGATCCGGAACAGAAGAAATTTTATCAGATAAAAGTTAAAGAATAAGTCAAGGTTATCTGAAAGTTTAGTTTAGATAGCTTTTCTCTAAGAAAGAATTGTTCATATTTCAAGAAAGTACTGTGTTGTTTACATAACAGGCGTAGGTTGAATTGAAAACCTAACTTTCTCAAAGGTCGTCTGAAAAATTTCTAAAAGCCAGCTTTGGAGCAATTGATTTTAGAATTTTGTGAAATATCAGTAAATTATGGAGCTTATTTTAAGTATGATAAGGAAAGTATTTATCTTTTCGACTGTAATAGCATTATCCGGTTGTTTTGCCGGCAAACATAAAGTTCAGGCATTACCGGATGCAGAATTAAATAAGCCATATTTCATAGAATTAAGAACCAAATATGCTGCTTATCCCGATTATTTCAGGGTGAAAATGGATCCTCCGAATTCGGGATTGACTGTAAAGCCTACCAATATGTGGTATAACAAATTGAATATTTCTGGAACTCCAAAGACCAAGCAGGATATTAAGATTGAAATATCTTATTATGTAAGAGGAGCAGTAGGTTGGTTTGAAAGTATGGACCAGAAAGAATTTTATCAGATAAAAGTTAAAGAATAAGTTAAGGTTATCTGAAGGTTTAGTTTAGACAGTTTTCCCCTAAGAAAGGACTGTTGATATTTCAAGGAAACACCACGTTGTTTACATAACAGGCGTAGGTTGAATTGAAAACCTAACTTTCTCAAAGGTCGTCTGAAAGTTTTCAGACGACCTTTTTACTAATGGCAGTCGTCCTGTTAGATTGTTCATGCAACAAAAGAAACGGAAGATGATATATCGGATATAAACCCTGGAAAAACAATTTCCTGAAGCCGCGACCGGCTTTGTATCACTTGCGCCTTCTTCGGCTGACAAATTGGCATAAAAATGTATTGTTAATCTTTTCATCATCAATAAAAAACCGACCTCTCAAAGGTCGGTTTTTTATTTTTCGCAGAAATACGAAATGGCGATTATGAATGCGCTTCCAAATCTGCCAAGATTTGATTCAGGCTATCCCTAACCTCTTCTGCCTTTGCAGCAGGATGACCGTTTACATCCAAAGAATCACGGCTGAAGCGGTCGACATAAGGCGCAAAGGTATCTTTCAGCTTCAGCAGTTTCACCACATCGGAACGGGTGTAACGATCGCCGCCGTAACCGACAACGATACCGTTCTCATGTTGCCACTGGGCAAATTGTGACGGGCTGATTTGCACCAGTTCGCACATTTCGTCCAGTGAGAAATAACGTTTTGCAGGAATAACGGGATTAGCGTTGTTTGTCATAGTAATGCTCCACCATGCCTTTGAGTTTTTGGCTGGCATGGAAAGTTACTACGCGGCGGGCGGTAATCGGTACTTCTTCGCCAGTTTTCGGATTACGGCCGGGACGCTGCGGTTTGTCGCGCAACTGAAAATTACCGAAACCGGAAATTTTGATTTCTTCGCCGCGTGCCAAAGTGCTGCGGATTTCTTCAAAAAAGAGCTCGACGATTTCTTTGGCATCGTTTTTGGTTACATTGCTGACTTTATCTACCAAAATATCGGCCAATTCGGCTTTAGTTAATGTCATATTATTACCTTCTGTTGTAACAGGTGCAGATTATTACCAATTTCTATTTAAAATTCAAGCGAATATT
Source organism: uncultured Neisseria sp. (assembly GCA_916720585.1). Lineage (GTDB taxonomy): Bacteria > Pseudomonadota > Gammaproteobacteria > Burkholderiales > Neisseriaceae > Neisseria. The sequence continues at coordinate 1,029 of CAKARM010000270.1, read as the reverse complement.
TATTTTTTAGCTGCGAAGTTGCGCTCCCGCAGCAGTTGCCGCGTCAATCAGTTTTCCGATAACCGGCTCGACTGTTTCATCCGTCAGCGTGTTTTCCATATCCTGCAAAATCACTTTGACCGCCATGCTTTTCATCCCTTCAGGCAGGCCCGTACCGCGATACACGTCAAACACGCTGATTTCCTGTACCAACTTGTTTGCCGCGCCGTTCAAGGCGGCCAACAAATCATCATGGGTCATGGTTTCAGGCATCACAAAAGCCAAATCCCTGCGCACCGGCTGAAATTTCGATACTGCCTGATAACGCGTTTTTTCGCGCTCCAACACCGCGGCCATATCGATTTCAAATACCAGGGGCGCTTGCGGCAAGTCGTATTTTTGCAGCCATTTCGGGTGCAATTCGCCGACAAAGCCGATAACTTGGCCGTCTGAAACGATATTGGCAGCACGGCCGGGATGCAGGGCGGGATGTTCGGTTTTGACAAACTCAACTGCTTTGTTTTTCAACAGATTTTCCACATCGGCCTTGATGTCGTAAAAATCCGCGTTGCGCGTTTTCTCTCCCCATTGTTCGGGCATTGCCGCGCCGTACCACAGGCCGCCGATGCGTTCGTTTTGTACAAACCGGCCATCTGAACCTTTGCTGAACACGCGAGCGATTTCAAACACACGCACGCGGTTTTGCTTGCGGTTCAGATTGTTCTGCAAAATTTCCACCAAGCCGCCGATGAGCGTGGAACGCATCACGGCATACTGCGCCGCCAGCGGGTTTTGCAGGCGGATGGGATTGGCGTTGGCGGCAAAATCGAGTTCCCACTGCTCGTCAACGAAGGCGTAGCTGACCACTTCGCGGTAGCCGCGCGCCGCCATTTCGTTATAAACGTCAAAACGCGGACGGCGGGTTTCGGGCAACGCCAGCATTTTCAGACGGCCTGACGTGTAATCGTCGGGAATATTTTCATAGCCGTAAACGCGGCCGATTTCTTCAATCAAATCGGCTTCGATTTCGATGTCGAAACGGAAGCTCGG
>CAKARM010000269.1:0-3422 GCA_916720585.1 uncultured Neisseria sp. | reverse complement strand
GGTCGTCTGAAAACCGGTTTTCTAGTTTTCAGACGACCTTTATGCTTTTGAGGCTCAGTTCAACCTATTTTTTCAAAATATATTTGCGTACGGCGGCATTGTGTTCTTCCAGATTATGGCTGAACTGGCTCAAGCCGGTGCCGTCCATTTTGGAGACGAAATAGAGGTATTTTTCATTCGACGGATGCGCGGCGGCTTCAAGGGCGGCTTTGCTTGGCAGAGCGATGGGGGTCGGGGTTAAGCCGCTGCGGGTGTAGGTGTTATACGGCGTATCGCGCTGGAGGTCGGCTTTGCGGATTTTGCCTTTGTACGCGCTGCCCATACCGTAAATCACGGTCGGATCGGTTTGCAGGCGCATGCCGATGTTGAGGCGGTTGACGAATACGGAAGCAACATGGGCGCGGTCGTCTTCGTGGGCGGTTTCTTTTTCAATCAGACTCGCCATAATCAGCATTTCATACGGATTTTTGTAGGGCAATCCGCTTTGGCGATCTTCCCAAGCGTCGTTCAGACGACGTTGCATGGTTTGATAAGCGGTTTGGTAGATTTGCAAATCGCTGCTGCCTGCGTCGATTTCGTAGCTGTCGGGGAAAAACTGGCCTTCCGGATTGCTGCTGAGCGCGTCGGGGGCAATCGCCTGCATGAGTTCCGCATCGCTCCAGCCGCGTGTTTTGTGTTCGATGTCGGGCGTGTTATCGATGATTTTACGCATGGTGGCAAAACGCGAACCTTCGACGATTTGAACGGTAACGGCATCGGGTCTGCCGTTGCGGATTTTCTGTAAAATGCCCCAGGCGGAAATGTTGGAAGGGAGGCGGTACGAGCCGGCGTTGAGTTTGTTGTGTGCGCCTATCAGGTAGGCGGCTGCGACCAGCACATGGCGGTTGTAAACGACTCCGTCTTCGGCAAGCGTACGGCTGACGGAAGAGATACCTTGGTTTTTGGCAATTTTGATGCGGTATGCTTTGCCGTTGTCTTTGGGAACGAACAGCAAGGCGGCGAACACGGCGGCAACGGCAACAAAAAATACCGCAAACCATTTCAACATTTTTTTCAGCATGGTAGGATTTTTGATTTGTGAACGTCGTGCGACAGTATAACCGAAATGCGCGCCTTCTTCCCTGCGTGCCCGCCCGACGTATGTTTTTTCCGCCTCAGTGGTCGTCTGAAATAAAGGGTCGTCTGAATTATGAATCTTCCGTCCGAATGCCAAGACATTGACTGGCAACAAGGCTGGTGGCAGCCTGCCCGCCGCGCGTTTTCGCCGAACTTCGAGCCGCGTGCAGAATCAGAAGCCGTGTCGCTGGTGGTTTTACACAATATTTCGCTGCCGCCTTTCGAATATGGGACGGGCGCCGTGGAAAAGCTGTTTACCAACCGCATCGACCCCGACAAACATCCGTTTTTCAGCGTCATCCACACCTTGCGCGTTTCCAGCCATTTTCTGATCACCCGCGAGGGCGAGGCGGTGCAGTTCGTTTCTTGCGACGATATGGCGTACCACGCGGGCGTGTCGTCGTTTCGCGGACGTAAAAAGTGCAATGCGTTTTCGGTCGGTATCGAATTGGAAGGCTGCGATTTCGAGCCGTTTGCCGAGGCGCAATATCAAACGCTGGAAACCCTGCTGCACGCGTTGGTCGGACATTACCCCATCACTGCCGTTACTGGTCATCAGGACATTGCCCCCGACCGCAAAACCGACCCCGGCCACTTTTTCGATTGGCAAAGATTGCAGGCGGCAGGTTTTCCGGTTGTCCGTTAATCGCTCAAAAATGCCATATAGCATTTTTCAGACGACCCAGCCCGATTTTAGGCTATCATTCACGGCATTTGCTGTCAGAAAAGTTTATTTTCGTTATAATTGAATGCTCATACGGGACAATCCGTGTCCGACTCCGACGAACTTACTCGCGGCAATACGATTCCGCATACGCCCAAAGGCAAACCACCCCGGGCAACGAAGACGGAATGCCGCTCTTACAAAAAAGTGATTACCCATGATTTTCATCGTCTTAGGCTTGGCAGTCATCCTTGCCGTCATCGCCTACAATATGTACCAAGAAAACCAATACCGCAAACAGGTGCGCGAGCAGTTCGGCCACTCCGACAAAGACGCGCTCCTGAACAGTAAAACCAGCCATGTGCGCGACGGTAAAGAATCCGGCGGCAAAGGTCTGTTCGTCAAAAAAGCGAACAAAGCCCAAGAAGCCGCGCTGCGCAATCTGCAAGAACAAGACGAAATCTTCGCCGCCAAAGCCAAACTCGCCAAACCTTCCGCTATCAAAACCGATGTCGAGTTGGCGATTGAAGACGACTTTACCGACGAGCCGGTACAGCATACCGTCATCGGTCTGAACAACGAAATCACCACCCAAGCCGCCAGCGACGAGCCGGTTAACCTGCCGTCCGCCGCCAACCAACCTTTGGTCAGCTTGGACGAATTGTCTCAAGTCGAATTGCCGTGGTTTGACCCGCGCTTCGACTACCTCGCCTACATCGCCCTCTCTGAAGCGCAAGAGCTGCACGCCCTGCCCCGCCTGTCCAACCGCCACCGTTTCCAAATCATCGGCTGCACCATGGACGACCGCTTCCAAGTTGCCGAACCGATTCCGAGCGTGTATTACCAAGGTTTCGTTGTCGGCCTGCAAGCAGTCAGCCGCAACGGTTTGGCAACCCAAGAAGAATTGCAACAATTCAACCAACAGGTTGACACCTTCGCCCAACTGATGGGCGGCAAAGTCCTCCACACCGATTTGGCAGCGTTTACCGAAGTCGCACAGGCATTGGACACCTTCTGCGCCCGCGTCGATCAAACCATCGCCATCCACTTGGTTTCACACAGCAACATCAGCGGCGTAGAACTGCGCGCTTCTGTTGAAAACCTCGGCTTTGTGTTGGGCGAAGACGGCGCATTCCACTACACCGGACAAACCGGCAGCCCGATGTTTGCCATCCACAGCCTCACAGGAGACGCGTTTACCAACGCCCTGTTGGACAACCAGTCCTACAAAGGCTTCAGCATGCTGCTCGACATCCCGCATGCGCCCGCCGGCGAAAAAACCTTCGACCTCTTCATGGACTTGGCGGTACGCCTCTCCGGTCAGTTGGGCTTAGATTTGGTCAACGACAAAATGGAAGAAGTTTCTACCCAATGGCTCAAAGACATTCGCAATTACGTCTTGGCGCGTCAGGAAGAAATGCTCAAAGTCGGCATCAAACCCGGCAGCAAACAAGCCCTGCGTCTGTTCTCCTAAAATCGAATGTAATCAAAGCGGATATGTCGTTACGGCATATCCGCTTTTTTTCGGGTAAAATTCAACTGTTTTCAACCTATCATTTTTCAGACGACCTTTGCCCGTCCCATCATGTATAGTGGATTAACTTTAAATCAGGACAAGGCGACGAAGCCACAGACAGTACAG
>CAKARM010000268.1:0-3423 GCA_916720585.1 uncultured Neisseria sp. | reverse complement strand
ATTGCGACTGGTATATCGAATTGGCCAAAGTGCAAATCCAAACCGGCTGCCCCACTACCCAGCGCACCACGCGCCGCACCTTGGTTCGCGTGCTGGAAGCCGCATTGCGCCTGCTGCACCCGATTATCCCGTTCATCACCGAAGAGCTGTGGCAGGCCGTCGCCCCGCTGGCCAACGCCAAAACCACCGACAGCATTATGCTGGCCGCCTATCCCAAAGCCGACCCGGAAAAAATCGTGCAGGCTGCTTTTGACCAAATGGCGCAACTGCAAGACCTGATTGGCGCCGTGCGCAACCTGCGTGGCGAAATGGGCATTGCCCCGAACGTGAAAGCGCCGCTGTTTGTGGAAGGCAGTGTGCCTGAAGCGCTGCTGAAATACCTGCCCGCCCTCACGCGCCTGACCGAAGCCAAAACAGTGGACAGGCTGCCCGAAAGCGAAGACGCGCCCGTCGCCGTCTGCAACGGCGCGCGCCTGATGCTGAAAGTCGAAATAGACAAAGCCGCCGAAACCGCCCGCTTGAGTAAAGAAGCCGAGAAGCTGCAAAAAGCCTTGGACAAACTCAACGCCAAACTCTCCAAACCCGGCTACACCGAAAAAGCCCCGGCGCATTTGGTGGAAAAAGACAAAGCCGATTTGGCAGAATTGGAAGACAAAATGGCAAAAGTTCAAAATCAGTTGGCGAAGTTGAAAGACTGAATCAGCCCTGTATTTGAAGAAAAAAGGCTACCTGAAAACCAAAAATGTTTTTTCAGGTAGCCTTTGTCTCGTTTGGATTTACCTACTCTGCCGCAGCCTTCAACTCCATCGCTCGGGTATAAAACGCGTGGGCATCCATTCCCGCCTCTGCAAAAGCGGCAATCGGAATAAAATAGGCGATGTTACGGTCGATATAAAACAGCAGGAATGCTTGGTCTTCGATGATACGCTCCACGCCTGCCCAATGATGAAAATGCCTGTTGCGCCCTGCTTCCTCCTGTGTAAGGCCTTCGGCTGAAAGGATAATGGAGAAACGCCGCCCATCCAGAGGATGGCTGACTATGCGGGTAAAGCTGCGATATGTCCAACGCTGATCGAAATACATCACCATGGTGGTGGCGTAGATGAGACCTGCCATTATCCATAGGGAGCTGCCGTCGTCTCTGGCTTTATACAGACAGTACTCCAAACTGTCAGTTTGCGAATCGGCAAACAGATAGCAGTTTTGAACATAGGTGTTGTTGATGCCGTTAAACAACCAACAAGCAAAGACGAATAGAATGCCCCACATCAGCAGGAACGCAGCCGAACCAAACCAATATTTGCGCCGCCAATCAGGCTCTATATAACGCAAAAGCCGCTTTCCCGCATAGCGTCTGTCTTGATCAGTAGGAGAGAAGGATATTTGCAGGTGGTCAGTTTGCCGGGGTTCTGTGTACATAGCGCATCCCAAGATTGCTGGTTATTCAGGCAACTCCATTTTACGGAGGTAGTGTCAACAGATTGATAATAGCACCCCTCCATCTATAGGGTGACTCGGAGGCGGAGATTTTAAACTCCATGGAAATTGGTGAAGCCTTGGCTGAACAGGGGGGACATCCTGAAAGCTATAGCAAATATAGAGATAAGAATGGATATTATAAAAAACCGATTAGTTTGCCAGATAATGCTTGGTAACAGCATGATATGTATTTTGCCTAATGCATGTAATTATTCGATTACAATATTTCTACAAAGAAATTTGTATGATAAATTGCGACGATACGTTAGTTCCTGCTGCTAGAAATATCCAGTCAGACCTAAGTTTTTTGGAAAAGGTTCTTCGGCAATAACAAAATCTCTTCTAACTTGGACCATCTCTAAACACAAAGGACCTGATGATAAAATTGAAAGTAGTTGTTCAATAAAATCCCGGCAATAAATTAATGGCTAATCAAACAGGAGGTTATAGATGATTTTTAAGAAAAGAGTTTCATTTGCCATTAAAGCAATTGGAATTTACTGGTTATTATACTTAATCAGTTCTTTTGTATTTGGGTGGTTCTTTACAGCAATTATAAATTATTTCATATTATTCCCATCCTCGTTATTTTTGGATGGCATAGTTGAATATATCTTAAACTTTATAGGATTTTCTAGAAAAGCCGCATCAGATTTAAATATGCTTGATAATTGGCTATTAGTACGTAATACGATATACTATTTTTTTTACACTATTCATATTTTCATTATTTCATTTTTAATTTCAATTTTCCTTTTTTATGATAAAAAATCTAAAGAGGAATAATGCATTCTCGAAATAATCTGACTACATTCATACCAGAAAATAATTGAGCCCCCCTTTGATTGAACTGATAAGCGTAGATTGGATTAAAACCTAACTTTCATAAAGGTCGTCTGAAAAACTTTCAGACGACCTAAAATACATTCTCTTCAGGCGATAACAAAAGTTGGTCTCTACAAGACGGATGTCCCTGTCAAAAAAATATCGTACAGAAGCCCCAAGCCACATCCGCATCTTTTATTACTTTTAGTGAACCCTCCCACTACGCCTTGTTCGGTTTGCCGCATACGCCGCAATCCGGATTTTTGTGGACGCGGAATGTCTGCCATTTGGCGGTGAGGGTGTTGTAGGTCGTCAGTTTGCCGTGTGCCGGTTCGCCTGCGCCGGTGAGGATTTTGAGGGTTTCGGCGGCTTGGGTGGCGCCGATGATGCCGACCAACGGGGAAAATACGCCGAACAGGACGCAGGCGCCGTCGTCGGCGGTGTCGCCGTCAAACAGGCAGGCATAGCAAGGACTGTCGGGCAAGTCGGAGCGGTACACGGCGATTTGTCCTTCAAAACGCACGGCGGCGCCGGAAACCAGCGGGGTACGGGTGGCGACGGCGGCGCGGTTGATGGCTTGGCGGGTGGGATAGTTGTCGGTGCAGTCGAGGACGATGTCGGCGGCGCGCATGAGTTCGGTCAGGCGGGCTTCGTCCAGCTTTTCGGTCAGGGCGGTAATGTCGCACGCGCTGTTGACGGCTTTCAGACGACCTGCCATTACTTGCGCTTTGGCTTGTCCGATATCGGCTTCGGTGAAGGCGGTTTGGCGTTGGAGGTTGGTATCATCTATGGTGTCATGGTCGGCGATGATGAGTTTGCCGACGCCTGATGCGGCAAGATACGGGAGGGCTGCCGCACCCAGTCCGCCGCAGCCGACGACGAGGACGCTGGCGGCAAGGATTTTTTCCTGCCCTTCGATACCGATTTCGTCGAGAAGGATGTGGCGGCTGTAACGGAGCAGTTGGTGGTCGTTCATGATGGGTCGTCTGAATGTTGTATCGCGGATGGAATCGGCAAAACGGGCAACGCCGCCCCGATGTTTGCCCCCTGTTGTATAGTGGATTCACTTTAAACCAGTACGGCGTTGCCTCGCCTTAGCTCAAAGAGAACGATTCTCTA
>CAKARM010000267.1:0-3445 GCA_916720585.1 uncultured Neisseria sp. | reverse complement strand
GACGGGATTCGGTAAGAAGCCCGTCGGCATGATCTGAGCTCGGTCTCAACCGAGCGAGGGCGAAGCTGGTTTTCTTCCATCGGGTTTGACGCGATGGCCTTCGGGTTGGCGAGACGGGATTCGGTAAGAAGCCCGTCGGCATGATCTGAGCTCGGTCTCAACCGAGCAAGGGCGAAGCTGGTTTTCTCCCATCGGGTTTGGCTCGATGGCCGTCGGGTTGGTAGGTGGGCTGATGATAAAAAGGGAAATGGTCGAATACGCCGACATGGAAATGTATGCAAGTTGGTGGAAGGGGCGTTATGTTTGCCGAAGCAATAAATTCATCCTGCACTGTGTCAATGACCATGGGGTTTAACCAAACCCACCTAAGAGCAGATTCGTGAGATGTATCTCTCCACCCGATGATAAAAAGGCCACCCAAATCAGGGCGGCTTGTTTTATTAGCTGGCGGTTTGGTTAATATTGATTCCACCAATAGTCGTCAGGGTTGTAGTTGGGGGTCGAGATACCGATGGTGTTTGGGAAGGACGGGACTGAATATCTTTGGCTGGGTGTAGTAGATTATGGGAAGGATTTTGGGTTCCTTGTACCGTTTCCAAGACTACATTGATGTCGACACAGATCGAACGTAGTATCCGTTGCTGTTCTGTTGAGTTTGGTTGAAGCAGGGAGGCTTGTGTGCCGTACTCCATAAGCTTACCCCTTGGCGCCATCTGAACCACGTCAAAAATGCTCTGCAGCTGCGAAAGAGCATGTTCTGGTTTCAGCAGTGGTTCGGATGTGCCTTTGTCGGTCAGCTTGCCTAACTGGAAAGAGCGGTTCTTTTTTTAGTCGGGTTAGCGTATCTGTAAGCATCATCAGCTACTTCCTGTTATGCTCGCTGATCGCTTAATGCTGTTAACTCTTCACGCACCTTTTGTATCGCCGGAGAATCTACCGTGTTATCTAGCCCGGTCTCCTATTGTTGATTACCTGCCTAACAGCCAGAATGAGCGGCGTATCACGCCCGAGGACTATGTACACTAGTATAATGAGAAGTGTATATGGCGGCTGTTTCGCGGTGTGGCCTACGGCATCATTACCATACAAAATAAGATGTATTGCGCAAAAATTCAGTTTAATTTAATATTCAATCTTAAATTAAACTGAATTTTTTTATATATTAGTTATGTATTACCCGCGTCACCTGCAATCCATCCTACAAAAGCTGTCTGCCCAATTTCCCGCCGTGTTGCTGACCGGTGCGCGGCAGGTCGGCAAATCCACGCTGCTTCAGCACATTGCGCCCGAATACGGATACCTTACCTTAGACGATCCCTTGCTGCTCGACCAAGCCAAAAACGAGCCGCAACTGTTTTTATTGAACCACACGCCGCCGCTGATTGTGGACGAAGTCCAATATGCCCCCGAGCTGTTCCCCCTGCTGAAAATGGATATAGACCGGCGCAAGCAGAACGGCCTGTACCTGCTGTCCGGTTCTCAGGCTTTTGAGTTGATGCAAAATGTCAGCGAAAGCCTGGCCGGGCGCATTGCGGTATTGAAATTAAACGGATTGTCGTGGCGCGAAATGCGCGGCGATGATTTTCAGACGGCCTTTGTGCCGGACGAAGGCTATTTGGCTGACCGGAAACCGGTATTCAGTTTGCCCGAACACGAAAATATCTGGCAGATTATCCACCGCGGCGATATGCCGCGCTTATACGAGCAACCCGCAACCGACTGGCAGGTTTACTATGCCTCGTATGTCGCCACCTATATCGAACGCGACGTGCGCCAATTGGTCAATGTAGGCAGCAGCGGCGATTTCACTCGGTTCATGATTGCTATTGCCGCCCGCAGCGGGGAATTATTGAATTACAGCAGCGTGGCCCAGGAAATCGGTGTATCGGTGGATACCGTCAAGCGTTGGCTCACCGTGCTGCAAACATCGGGCATCGTCTATCTGCTGCAACCCTATGGCAACAACCACCTTAAACGCGCCATCAAAACCCCGAAAGTCTATATGCTGAACACCGGCCTGATGGCCTACCTGACCAAATGGCTGACGCCGGAAACCATTCAAAACGGAGCCAAGAGCGGGCAGTTTTTTGAAACTTTTGTCGTGGGCGAAATCATCAAATCCTTCCACAACCAAGGCCAAGAACCGCCGATTTATTTTTACCGCGACACCAATCAAAAAGAAATCGATCTACTGATCGAACACCAGCAGATGCTGTACCCCGTTGAAATCAAAGCCACCGCCAATCCCAATAAAAAAATGGCCGCCGCTTTCAACCTGCTGCGCAACACGCTGCCGGCAAACGAATTGGGCATCGCCCACGGCACGATCATCAACCAGTACCCGCAAAAAATCTGGTTGGCGGAGAATTTGGTTGCCGTGCCTGCGGCCTATGTTTGAGGCTACCTGAAACCGCCCTTCAAGGAATGAACCATGCCCAACACCCCCGCCAACCCCATCCCATCCGAACATTTCCACGACGGCGTCCTTATCTCCTGCAAGCTCACCGACTGGACATTCACGCGCTACCACACGCCCGGCAAATCCGATTATGCCGTGGTGTACGGCACGGTCGCTCAAGACGGGTCGGGGCGCTTTGCCGCAGGCGGTCGGATCCGCACTTCGCCCGTTACTCAATGGGCGGCACCGCTGGCCCATACACACAACTCGGTGTATTGCCTGCCTGAAGGTGCAGGCTGCTTTTGCGACCTGCCCGCAACTATGCAACCTGCCATAGACATTTTGGGTATTGACCCTGCCGAAGCGGCCGTTATCCTACAAAACGCCTTCATGCAGCCTGCACATACCTTGCCTGAAACCGCCTGTTTCGGTGTTCCGGTGATGCGGACGGCAGGACAGGGCAACAGTCCAGTCGTCATGGAGCGCCACATCGCCGAATTGCCGTTCTATTCATTTTGGCGGGACAGCAGCATCGGTTCCGCCCAAAGCCTGATAGACGGACAAGCCGCCGTGTTTCTGCACGATTGGAACGCATTCTGCCGTCTGTTTGTCCGTACCGGTAAACACCGCTGCCAAACCGACCACACAGACAACCAAGCCGTAGACGGCCAATACAGCTATTTCGGCCTGCCGATTGTGCATACGTCAGGACAAGACAATGCCTCTGCCGTATCAGAAGCCGACATCGCCAAACTACCGTTTTACACCTATTGGCACACCGCCTGCGCTTCCGATGTACACCGGTTGGCAGACGACACACGCGTTGTGCCCCTTGCCGACTGGGAAGCCTTCTGCCAACGGTTGGTATTGACCGGCAGATAGGTAGGCAAAAAAGTGCAGGCTGCTTTTTATCGCCCCAACCCTGTTTCAGACGGCCTCTAGAGCAGCCTGCACCTTATTTTTCATTGTCAGATGACCAGAAACCGAGTATTCCATGCCTCAAACCTATTTCACCGCCGACTGGCACTTCTCCCATCCCAACATCGC
>CAKARM010000266.1:0-3468 GCA_916720585.1 uncultured Neisseria sp. | reverse complement strand
CCGCAGTGGTGCCGAGCTGTCCACCCGCTTCGATACCGGACGCGTCTTTGGCAGCCTGAACGTATTCCGCAGCCTGAAAAACAAAATGTGCGACGAAAATTTCACTTGGACATCCGCAACAGAGGGCATGGTTGATTCAAGCTATTTTGTGAAAAACGGTAAGACTATGAATCGTCCTGTCTGCAACCACGGCGGCTTGACCGATTCGGGCTATCTGGCAAGCGCACTTCAACCACGCTGGTCAATTGATGCCGAATTGGGCAGCCGTTTCCTTGCCAACAAACTGGAAACAGGCGTGCGCTTCCATTACCACAGCCGCGTCTATGAAAACCGCAACGATGCTTGGCAGCCATTCTACGATGTGCGCAATAAATATCAGAATGACAATATGAAGCCCCAGCATAACGATATGCGCTGGCAGCCTGTTGCGGTATGGGATGCCTACCTGCGTTATAAAATCGGCAAGAACCTGACTGCCGAGCTTGTGGGCAGCAATCTGACCAACCGCTACTACCTCGACCCGATGAGCCGTTCTTACCTGCCTGCACCGGGCAGAACCATCAGGATAGGGATTACGGGCAAGTTCTAAAATAGTTTCTAAATACAATTATCAAAACTCTGATATTGGTGAAGTGTAAATTTTCAGAAATGATAATAATTCATGTTTCTATTTCCTAAAAATAGGAATATACTTACCTTACTTTTCCAAGAGGGCGGATTTGTAAGTTTGATTCAGATTCTTCTTGAGAAAGTTCGTTGATTTTGTAAAACTTTATTTTGGAGTGAATTATGAAACTCGTAAAAACCGTTGCGGTATTGAGTGTTGCGTTTGCTGCTTCTTCTGTGTTTGCACTGCCTAAAGGTTTTCAAGCCAACCAGACTGGTGCGACGACCAAATCGATTCAAGCCGAAGGGGTAAAGCATATTGGTGTTACTCTTGAAAACGAAGGTGAGCATAAAGGTAAAGCTTCCATTTTTGTTAGCGATACCAAGGCTGTCTCAGGAACTCCAGAGAAAGGTATTGCCAATAACAAGCCTGTTTCTTTTGCCAAAATTGATGCGACGGCAAACAAATTCTTTGTCAGAACCTTGGCTAGAGGTGTTTTGGGTAAAGACAAAAACGGTGTTACAGTTGCCAATCTGTATCGGATGACCGGTGCATGGTATCTGATTCCCAAAATGCCCGACCATTCCCATTTGGGCCGTCTGTCTTATTCCAAAGTCGGTAATATGGATGTTTACTTCGGCGACTGGTCTGCCGTTCCTTCCGGTGCGGCTGTCGGTACAAAAGGTACGAATTACACTGCCTTCTATAGCGGCACGGGTCGAACCACCAATCTGCCGACTACGGGTACTGCCACTTATACGGTTAAGGGTATCAACCAATATCATACGCAAAATACAGCCCTCTTAAACGGTACGTTGAAAGCTGATTTCGGTAAGCGAACGCTGAACGGCGAAATGAAACGTACGGGTCTGATAGTTGCTGTTAACAATGCCGCCATCAATACGGCTCAGGCTTCATTTGAAGGTAAAGCTACGGCAAACAAAGTGGCCGGTACGACCCGTGGTCATTTCTTCGGCAACCAAGGCGCGGCGATTGCGGGTGTGGCTGAGTTTGATCGAAACCCTGCCTATAACACTGCCTTTGGCGGTACGAAAACCGGCAAATAATGAATCATAATGCGATAAGGCGGACGGTTTTTGTCGTTTCCCATTCCGTCCGCCTATAAAACACAAATCATTCGACACACAATGCACATCGTACAGGGCCGTTCGGAAATATCGGGCTTCGCAATGCGTTTAAGCCGGTATTTTCCGAACGGCCCGTGAGTTTGAAGGCGTGCTGTTTCGATGGGCTTGAGAAGCTCATTTTCAGACGACCCGTCATTCAAATAAAAAAATGCTCTGCCCGGTAAAGATGAAATGTCAGTTTTTCTTTGGAAAGGTCGTCTGAAAAACAAAGCCGGCCGATACACAGGAAAGAATTTTATGAAACGCCTTTTGCTCCTTCCTTTTTTTATCAGCCTGCTGCCCTACGCGTTTGCCGACGACAGGGAAGACCGCTTCATGCAGCTCAAACAGGGGACGGAACTCCGCCGCGCGCAGCAGGAAAGGAACGAAGCGGACAATACGGCGGTTGAGTTCGGCGCGGGAGAAGTGCAGGACGGCGAAGATTTGGCGTTGTCGCTGATGAAGGCGGTCAACGCGCAAAACGAAGAGGAAACGGCTCGGCTGTTGGACATTTACCGCCGTCAGGATGATTACGATCCCGATATAGTGCTGTTTGCCGAGGCCAATCAGGCGGTGTTCCGCGACGATTTGAAGGCCGCGCTGGCGAAATACCGCGAGCTTTATCGCAAAAATCCCGAATTTCTGCGCGGCCGCCTGGATTTGGCGCGGCTGCTGTTTATAGACAAACAAAACAAAGAATCAGCGGCATTGTTCGACGGCATCGATATTCCCGAAGTGCCCGCCGTCAATGAGAAAATCAAAGTGTTTGCCGACGCTTTGAAGAAACGCGATGCGTGGAGCGGCTCGGTTTCGTTCGGCGCGGGTTACGACACCAACTTAAACCAGTCGTCGGGCGCGACGGTCGTCCGCAATCAGACAAGCTGCGGTTTCGATTCGAACGGGCAGCCGATTCTGGACGGCGACGGAATGCTGTCCTGCCGCAACGAACAGCTTGACGCCTACGCGCCCGATGCGTTGAAAAACCGGATGTGGGTATATGAAGCCAACTTAAGCAGACGCATTTCGCTCAACGGCCACCACGGACTGCAACTGGGCGGCTACGCATGGGGCCGGCTCTATCCCGGCAACAAGGAATACGGCGAACACAATATCAACGTCAGCCCCGCTTACAGTTTTCAGAGCAAAGACCATTCCTTCAGTATCGGCCCGCAGGTGCAATACGAATGGTCGGGCGGGAAACTGCGCGACAGCAGCGCCGGCATCAGCACGGCATACAGCCGCACCTTTTCCGATCAAGCCTCGCTGGGCGTGCAGTTCGACCACAAATACGACCGCTACCGCGGCGAATTAAAACATTTCAACGGCCCGCAGACGCTTCTGTTCACCACCGCCATCTACGCCCTGCCGAAAGACTGGCTGGTGTTCGGCGGCTACGACTACCTGCGCAAAAACAGCCGCGAAAAAGTGGATTCCTACCGTCGGCACGGCCTGCGTGCGGGTGTCAACAAGCGTTTTGAATCCGGTATCGACGCCACCTTTCAGGCAATCTGGCGCAAAACAGCCTATCAGGACTACCATGCCTGGCTGGAAACCCGCCGCCATGATTTCGAACGCACCTATCAGTTGGACATCAAATTTGACCGTCCGTCCTTCCGCGGCATCACGCCCGTTTTCAGCATCAAACACACCGACAACAAAAGCTCGTCCTGGCTGAACCGCTACAAACGCAACGAATTTACTGTCAAAGCAGAATACAGGTTTTAAGCACCCGAG
>CAKARM010000265.1:0-3468 GCA_916720585.1 uncultured Neisseria sp. | reverse complement strand
ATCCATTTTTGAAATTCAGAAACCTTTTTTTAAACCAAGATTTCTCAAGTTTTACAATGGATTCCCGCCGTAGCCTGTCCTCGAGCAGGCGGGGGCGGGAATGACGGAAAAAGTATTAAAAACTGGGAAGATAGGCGATATATGTGATGCAGCAAACAAGATTACAGTTGCACAAAGGTCGTCTGAAAACCCGTCACATGGTTTTCAGACGACCTCAAAATCGGATACCTGCTTATTCGCTTTCAACCTTCTCTTTCTTGCGGCAGGCGATTAAAGATTCGCCGTCGGTGATGCTCATGGAAGTTTGATTGATATCGAGAATTTGGTAATCGGTGGATTTAAAACTTTTCTTGGCGGCCATTTGTTCACTGAATTTCATATAAGAACGGTCGGTTTCGCGGCCTTTGGCGGTTTTTAAGTCTTTGACGTCAAACAAACGTTCCGAGCCTGCGCTTTCAAAAGTCATGACGATATGCCTGTCGTCTTTAATGCGCCAGAAGCCGTTATACCATTCCCGATAACGTAAGGGAACTGCGTCGTTCAGGTTTTCTTCTTTCCACTCAATCTCGATATAGCCTGCCCATAAATGCGCCGGCAGTTTGTCCTTTTGCTGAAACTCAATAAATTTCGGCGCAAACGAATGGATATCGCGTTGCGCTTTCAATTCGCAGTCCCATGCCCCGAAAAGCTGCTCTTCCTGCTTTTGCAGGGACACTTCGGATTTCGCGGCAGGCGGCGTATTCGTTCCGCAGGCAGTCAGAAGCAATAAAGACAAGAATAAGGGTTTTATTGGTTTCATTTCCATTCCTTTGTTTTATATATAAGTCGACCTACCATCGCTCCTGATTCAAACCTCCCGACAGGTCGTCTGAAAACCCCTTCACCTGATTTTCAGACGACCTCAATCCATATCGCTTTCAGGCAGCTCCGCCGAACCCATGCGGCGCAGGATGATGTTGGTTTTGTTGCGCAGGCGTTTGCTTTTGGGGTTGTCGGCGTAAAACAGCGGCGCGGGGACGCGGGCGGCGAGTTTGGCGGCCTGCTGTTTGGTCAGGTTGGCGGCGGGTCTTTTGTAGAAATACTGGGACGCGGCTTCTGCACCGAATACGCCGTAGTGCCATTCGATGGCGTTCAGATACAGCTCGAAAATGCGGTCTTTGTCGGTAACGGCTTCCATCATCGCGGTAATCGCGGCTTCTTCGCCTTTGCGGATATAGCTGCGGCTTTCATTCAAAAACAGGTTTTTGGCAAGCTGTTGGCTGATGGTCGAACCGCCTGCTTTGACTTCACCGCTTTGTTTGTTGCGTTTGATGGCGTATTGGATGCCGCCCCAGTCGAAACCGCCATGTTCGGCGAACTTGGCATCTTCGGAGGCAATCAGGGCTTTTTTCAGGTTGACCGAAATGCGGTCGTAAGGCACCCAGCGGTAATCGAGCGCGACATCTTTGCCTTCGCTTTGAAACTGCCGCATCCGCATCGCCATGAAGGCGGTTTTGTTCGGCGCGACGGCGCGGTAAGTGATGATGTTGCCGTACACATAAGCGTTGAAAAAGATAAATGCGCCCAAAGGCAGGGCAATCAGCCATTTAATGATGCGGAACATTTTATAACTCTCTCATATATTGGACGACGGGCAGGACATCGGGCGCGAAACCGCGCCAAAGCCGGTAGGAAGCTGCCGCCTGTCCGACCAGCATGCCCAATCCGTCGGCGGTTTGTTTTGCGCCTGATTGGCGGGCAAACGCTAAAAACGCCTCTGCCGCTTCGCCGTAAACCATATCGTAAGCCAAGGTGCAATGTTCAAAGATTTTCGGCGATACGGCGGGAAGCTGTCCGCTTAAGCCGCCGGATGTGCCGTTGATGATGATGTCGAAGCCGCCTTCCAGTTCATTCAAAGGGATGGCATCTATATCGAAATGTGCCGCCATTTCCGCCGCTTTGGCATGGGTTCGGTTGGCGATAACGATGCGCGCGGGGCGGTATTCTTTCAACACGGGAATCACGCCGCGCACCGCGCCGCCCGCGCCGAGCAGCAAGACGGTTTTACCCGACATTTCCACGCCCAGCCTCTTTGAAATATCGTCCGTTAGTCCGAGCCCGTCGGTATTGTCGCCGCGTATTTTACCGTTTTCCAGCAAAATCAGCGTATTGACCGCACCCGCCGCCAACGCGCGTTCGGAATGTTCGTCCGACAAGGCAAACGCTTCCTGCTTGAACGGTACGGTAACATTCGCCCCGCGCCCGCCGTCGGCAAAAAACGCTTCAACCGCCTGCGCGAAACCGCCGATGTCGGCACAAATGCGCTCATATTCGATTTCAACGCCTTCCTGCAAGGCAAACTGCCGATGGATTTGCGGCGATTTGCTGTGTGCGACGGGGTTGCCGAAAACGGCATAACGGGGAACAGTGTTCATAAAAATCCTATCCGACAGGACAAATGCAAAGACCGCCTATTATAACCGCCTTTGCCACCTGATACCGCTGTTTTCAATAAATCCAAATACGCATCAGATTGTTGACAATCAGGTCGTCTGAAACTATATTCCGCAAGTCAGAAATTTAACGGATTTGCGGTTTCAGACGACCTTCGGCGTGATAAAATGCAGCAGATTTTCCGCGAGATTGCGTATCCGTTACTTCCCATTTAGGAGCCGAAAATGTCTATCAAAGACGCAGTAAAACTGATTGAAGAAAGCGAAGCCCGCTTCGTAGATTTGCGCTTTACCGATACCAAAGGCAAGCAGCACCACTTCACCGTCCCCGCCCGCATCGTCCTCGACGACCCTGAAGAGTGGTTTGAAAACGGTCAGGCGTTTGACGGCTCGTCCATCGGCGGCTGGAAAGGCATTCAGGCATCCGACATGCAGTTGCGTCCCGACCCTGCGACTGCCTTCATCGACCCCTTCTACGACGACACCACCGTCGTCCTCACCTGCGACGTCATCGACCCCGCCGACGGTCAAGGCTACGACCGCGACCCGCGCTCCATCGCCCGCCGTGCCGAAGCCTACCTCAAATCCTCCGGCATCGGCGACACTGCCTACTTCGGCCCCGAACCTGAATTCTTCGTCTTCGACGGCGTAGAGTTTGAAACCGATATGCACAAAACCCGTTACGAAATCACGTCCGAAAGCGGCGCATGGGCAAGCGGCCTGCACATGGACGGTCAAAACACCGGCCACCGCCCTGCCGTCAAAGGCGGCTACGCCCCCGTCGCCCCGATTGACGCCGGACAAGACCTGCGCTCCGCCATGGTGAACATCTTGGAAGAACTCGGCATCGAAGTCGAAGTCCACCACGCCGAAGTCGGTACCGGCAGCCAAATGGAAATCGGCACGCGCTTCGCCACCTTGGTCAAACGTGCCGACCAAACCCAAGACATGAAATACGTCATCCAAAACGTCGCCCACAACTTCGGCAAAACCGCCACCTTCATGCCCAAACCCATCATGGGCGACAACGGCAGCG
>CAKARM010000264.1:0-3476 GCA_916720585.1 uncultured Neisseria sp. | reverse complement strand
GAGTTTTGGTATTTTTGCCCGACGGGGTGAAAAATACAGTTGCTACGGCTTGCTCAACCAGCACAAACCCGAAACCGTCGGACAAGCAAGCCGCATTTCAGGCGTCACGCCCGCGGCGGTAGCGTTGCTGATGGTGCATTTGAAACGCGGGTTTAAGGGGGCGAAGTAGGCTCACCCGCAAATAGGGAAAGGTCGTCTGAAACCGAAAATCAGGTTTCAGACGACCTTTTTTAATACCGACACATATTTATGTAGATTAAAATAGAACGCACCCATGCCGTCATTCCCGCGCAGCGTCGTAGGTCGGATTCTTGAATCCGACATTTTGGACGGTTGCGTCGGATACAAGTATCCGACTACGGCTTGCTGTATTTTTGACCCCATCGGGCAAAAATACAGTTGCTACGACACAAGGTACTTAAAAACACGCCATAAAAAGACGAAGTAAATGAAAAGAAGTATATTGTATAAATTATCAAGAGAAGCGCTTTATCCTCCCTATGTAGAACTTAAGGCATCTGGGGTAAGCGAAGAAACATTAGGAAAAATACAGTTTCTTGATGAAAATCCAACTGAACTATTTTGGGAAACGTATATTTCTAAAAAAGAAGATAGGGTTGTATATTTTGAGCATGATTTAACCATAAAATATTGCTATTCAGATTACTCAGAATCAGAAGAAGAACAATTTTATTCTGATCTTGATGCAGAGATTGGCGAAAATAAGATTTTTATACTTTTCCAAAGTTCAAAAATAGGTTTCTGTTTTTCAAGAGAAAATTTAAAAGAAATTTTAGATGCAATATATTTCATGGATAATGAGGATATTTTACTTTATTGCCTTGATAGTAAAGTAATAATTACTGGAGGATATAGAGGGTTTACTGTTTGGGAAAAATTAAAATTTAAATAGGTAAGCGTCGTAGGTCGGATTCTTGAATCCGACATCTTGGACGATAGTCGGATACAAGTATCCGACTACGGCTTGCGATCAAAATTAAGTTTTAGGAATTATTATGAAATTAGCGGAGCTGGTTAATCATTACAGAGCTAAATTGGATATTCTTTCTGATGCGGTTTTGATTGGGGAAATACCGGAGGGAATTGATGAAATTCCTGATGAATTAAAGAAATTTTTAGTTTTAGAACATCAGGATTTTCTTAAGATATGCAATGGCGGGGCATTCGGAGATATTGTCCTTTGGAGTACGGATGAAATTTTAGACAACCAATTTCGCGTACCAAGCATTTTCAAGGATAAGGCGTATGAAATAGGTCAAGTCCTCTATGAACCTGTATTCCTTGATAGAATTTCAAAACAAATCCGCTTTGAATTGGATGTCGAAATAATATGCCCGTTTGATCAATTCATCACTGATTATATTTTTGGGGATAATTATTCAAATATTTTCACGAATGCGGCACAGGACGATATGTGGTTTGATTTTATCGAAAGAAATAGACCTTTAGGGTAGGCAGAGTTTCAATTTTTTCAGCAACCGTAGGTCAAAATCTCGAGTCCGATCTACCTCGGTTGTTTGTTTCTTTTGAAAAATAACGATACAAAACAGGAGGAAAGAAAAATGGAACCCATAGAATTGCAGGGTATCCCCAACGAGGTATTTTTGGAGGATATCCAAGAGCTCACGCAGGCATTTCCACTTGAATTTCCCCACTTATTCCAGCAAATCAAAGATTATTTAGGTATAGATCAGAAACATATCTATATTACCGACTTTGTAGAAGATGAAAATCAAGAAGACTGTTTCTACGGTTATTTCTTTGATGCGTTAAACAGAAAAATTTACCATTATGCCTTTGAAAGGAAGAAAACCACATTTCGAGAAGCTGATATCACTGCCTTAACGATGCGGGATACTTTCAGCATCAAAGTGCTACATCTTTTGGTATAAACGGGTAAACAGAAAAATTCCCACAGGCTGATTTTCAAAGTATTCTGTAAGTCGAATCAGCCCATACCCCAACCCAAACTTTCCAACCCATGAAAAAAATAAAAATCTTACTGACTTTCTTTGTTGCAACCCTGCTTATTTTAGGCATTTTGTCCCAACTGTCCGTCTGGTACGACAACCGCACTGCCGAGCCGATAAAGCGTCTGTTGCAGAGTGAAGTGCCTCGCGGCGACAGCGAAGGAGCGGATGCGATGTGGTTGATGCCTTACGATATTCCCGATGCCGCCGAACGCCGTCAAATCATGGCAAAGCTGGGCAATAAAGTGCCGGAGGACGACAAGCTGCCTGAAAGCCTCCGCTACCGCAAACTGATTTCGGACGATGCCGCAGAAGGGCAAAGGCTCGACTGTATATCTAGAAACAATGATGGGGCTATCATTGCAGACTGTCTGCAAAACGTCCGCGCCCACGCCGATGCCTATCGTGCTGTTGTCGCGCAATATGCCAAACTTTTTGACAATGCCGACCGTTTGTCGCAATACAGCAACTTGGATGTGCGCATCCTAAATATTTTGGATATCCTTCCAAAATACCAATATCTTGTTTACCAGACGACGCCTGCCGCCGTGGACTGGCTGGACGGCAAACCCGAAGCCGCATTTGCCCGAATCTGCCGCAACATCCGTACAGGCAAAACCTTACAGCAATCGCGCGGCGGACTCATTCCTGCCATGATAGGCGTCACCATTATCCAGAACAATACAAGACTCGCCGCCACAATGCTTGCCGAACAACCGCAATGGGCAGGCAAGCTGCCTGAAAACTGTGCCGCCGCGTTCGAACCGACCGCTGACAACGCAGAAAACTACTGCCGTATCATGCAGTTCGAGTATCACTATATGGATGCCCTCATCGCCAATCTTCCGACCCAACTGAACCAAGAAATGCCTTCATGGCTCGTGCCCGTATTGTTCTCGCCTGAGCACTCGCAAACACTTGCCAGCAAACAGTTTGCTTTTGGCTGCGAGCCTCCGGCACAGCGGGCCTTCGCGCAAGATCTGCCTGTATGGGCGCCGCAGGATGCCCAAATGCCGCAAACTTTCTGGCAGCAGTACGGCAGCCTTGCCTGTCTGCGTAACGCGCTGGGTTGCCGGTTTATTAACGGAGATTATGGCGGCGACGTCGATCCCTATGCCCGCCGTTTGCAAGACACGCAAATGCAGCAGCGTGCTTTTCAGGCTGCACTCGCCTTATACAGACTGCCTGAAAACCAACGTACCGCCGAGCTGCCGAATGTCCTTGCCCGGTACGGCAGCCCATCCCGTAAGCTGCACTACGACCCCGAATCGAAAGCCATCGTGTTTACCCCCTATCAACACCATGTGCGGTTCATATTGAATGTTCCGCTGGCATTGCCGCAGGGGCAACAGAATGAAATGACGGATAAACTGCCAAAGTCGCAGCAATAATGAAAGTACCTGTGAACGTTGAGATAGTGTGATGGTAAACAAAAGGTCGTCTGAAACCGAATATTAGGTTTCAGACGACCTTTTTTAATACCGA
>CAKARM010000263.1:0-3515 GCA_916720585.1 uncultured Neisseria sp. | reverse complement strand
AGGCTTCGAACTCAGAACCGACGGCTGGGGCGCCGTACGGGCGGGTAAAGGCATATTGATCAGCGCAGATGCTCAGGGTAAAGCAGATGGAAATGTCTTGGATATGGAGGCTGCAATCAAGCAGTTGAAAGAAGCCCTAGACATGGCGCAAGGATTGGCAAAAGCAGCCAAACGAGCGGAGATTCCCTTGGGAGATCAAGAATCGTCTGGTTCCAGTAAAAATCTGATGGAGCAAGGAGAAAATTATGGTAATGGAGTCTCAGTAGACCTGGATGCTGATGGTTTGAAAAGTGCAGGTTTAATTGCCAGTGCTCCTGCTGGAATCGTATTGAGTACCCCAAAGGATGTGCAAGCCAGTGCCACTGAAAACATTATGCATACAGCAGGTAATAACATTCATAATAGTGCATTTAAAAAATTCACTGTTGCTGCCGGCGAGGTAATTCGAATGTTCGCGCAGACGCTGGGTATCAAAATGGTTGCATCCAAAGGAGATGTAGTGTTGCAGGCGCAGCAGGACAATATCACTGCTGCTGCGGCTAAAGATGTCCGAATCGAAAGTGTCAATGGCGAAGTAATTATTTCTGCAGCTAAAAAGCTTACTTTAGTTTGTGATGGTTCATACATCACAATTGGAGGAGGACAGGTTGAAATTGGAACACCTGGGCAGATTATCAACAAATCATCCGCTTGGCAGAAAGTCGGTCCTGCCAGTCAATCCATCCAAAGCTCTATGCCCAAAGCAGCCAAAGGGCAGTTGGAATTGCATCATTTTTATAATATGGAACATCAACCAGGTGTCAAAGGTGGTAAATTTACCGTTACCGATAGTAGTGGTCAAGTTCGTACTGGTCTATTGGATGACATAGGTCGTGCTATTGTCAGTGGGCTGGCAGAGGGGGCTGCAAAGGTAGTTTATCATCCAGACCCAAGGAATGGGCATGAAGAAGCTGATATTAATAAGGAAGCTTTTGAAATTAACTCTTTCATTGAGCAAGAGAAGGTCAGCAACATAAAGGAACAGATCAATCAGTTTAAGCAGGCTGCAGAATCTGTTTCTTCCCTAGTTAACAGTGCAAAAGACATCAATCCGTCACAAGCATTAAAACAACTCAGTAGTCAGGTTAAGACAGAGGCAGTTAAACAGGTACGTCAACATCTGGAAAAAAGTCTTAAAAATACCGTAACGCAGTCTTTATCTGAAACAGTCAAACACACATTTAAGAAATAAGGAGTTCCTCATGTCAACACCACAAACAAGATCAGCAGTTGGCCCAGCATCCGCTTTCAAAGGTGACGCCACTAGAGGAGTGAACAGATTTGATAAATGGTTAAGAGATATCTCAAGCGGGGTAGTTACTCTGGATAAATTGGCCGTTGTTGCTGGAGCTGTGCCAGTAATTGGTAATGCGATGGCAGTTGTTGATACGGTTTTTTCTATTAAAGAAATAGTAGAAAAACCTAAAGCCGATATGGTTGATTGGATTAATCTGGCTATTAATATTATTGGCATCATTCCTGGTGGCAATACAGCCAGAACTGCAGCAAATGTAACCGTTCGTCCAATGCTGAAATATGCTAGACCTATATTAAATCAAAGTGGTGCAGTTCTTTCTGAAGCAGCTATTAGTGCCATAATTAATCATATTTCTGCTGGTCACAAGGGTGATATAGAAAAATTTTTAGAGACTTATAAAAGTGGGCTGTCTAAATTGCTGCAAACGATTGGCAGTCATGCACAGAACACACTAAACAAAACGGCTACCGCATTTGAAACAATTGCATCAGGGAAAATATTCGATACAGCACAGCTGCATCGAAGAGCCTCACAAGCATTTAATAATGGAACTGTTTTTACTCCAGAGGGACGAAACCTCTACCTACTTTCAGCCAGTTATAAAGGGGAAGCTGTTGTTAAAGATAAAATCAATGCGGCAGTGGCTTCGATGGTTCCTGACAAGATTAAAAGTAAGCTTAAAATAATTGCACAGTCATTAAGAGCAAACGGTCTTAGGGTCAATAATTATATCGTTGGAACAGCAGCCTCTTTGTTTAAGCTGTTTGAGTTGATACTGGCGGCTGTTAGGAAGCGGAAGGCGAAGAGGTTATCTACCAGTGTGCCAGGTAAAAATAAGCATCACAAAGATAATAAACGCATGGAGTCAGCAGACAAGCAGGAACATGGTAAAAATAAATCGGCTCCTAGCAAAAATTGTTGTGGTACTCTCGGCTCATCTAGGAAGTCCATCGATTTTGCTACCGGACAGGAAACCTTTACCCATACTGACTTTACCTTGCCCGGCATTATGCCGATAAGCTGGAGCCGCACTTACTGCTCCGGTCTTATTACCTATGAAAAAGGTGAATTAGGCGCGCGTTGGATTACCCCTTATACTTCCCGGATTGGTATTCGTAAAAACGAGCTGCTATACCATACTACGGACGGTAGGGCAGTTTCCTTTCCGCTGTTGGAAGTTGGTAGAGCCTGGCATCACCCCATAGAAGATTTTACCCTTGCGCATATAGACAAAGACCTGCTGACCCTTAATGTTGGCAAAGATTTGTTGGAAATCTATGAACGTGACGGCAATAGTTTCCGCTTGAGTGCAATCAAAGACCGCAACGGCAATGCACTGGGCTTCCATTACAGCGGTAGCCGTCTGATTGCTGTCAACGACAGCAATGGTCATACTATCGGCATCAGTTACAACGAGCAAGGTAAAATCAGCCGTATCGAACTCTTAGGAGAGAATCCGCGCCTACTCGCCGCATATGAATACAGCGCCGAAGGCGATCTTGTCCACGCCACCGACGAGGCTGGAGATGTGCGCGAATATACCTACCGTCAACATCTGGTTACTCGTTACAGCGACCGCACCGGGCGTGGGGTCAATCTTGAATGGAGCGGCCGCCGCCACAGGGCTAAATGTATACGCGAATATAACGATGACGGCAGCGAAGAACTCAAGCTCGAATGGAGTAAAGACATTCGGGAAACCACTGTAACCGATGCTTACGGTCATTCCACCATTTACTACTATGACTATGAAGGTTACACCTACCGCATCATTTACCCTGATTCCACCGAAGAATGGTTCTACCGTGATGACCGTAAAAACATCTTCTGTCATATTCACCCTGATGGCAGTGAAGACCAATATGAATATGACGAAAGGGATAATATACTTGAGCACATCAGAGCCGATGGTAGTGTTGTTTCTTTTGAATACGATGCCGACAATAATTTGACAGCCGTTACCGATCCTGAGGGACACCGCTGGTTGCGTCAATATGATGTCAAGGGCAACATGATTCTCGAAATAGACCCCGAAGAGAACGAAACCCGCTATCGCTATAATGATGCGGGCTTGCCTATAGAAATCACCGACGCACTCGGTGGCATTAAAACCCTGACTTGGACGAAGGATGGACAAATTGCAAGTCATACCGACTGCTCCGGCTATACCAGCCGCTGGCAATATGACGACAGAGGCCGTCTGCAAACCCAAACCGAT
>CAKARM010000262.1:0-3526 GCA_916720585.1 uncultured Neisseria sp. | reverse complement strand
GTGGTCGTTTTGCCGTGCGTCCCCGCCACGCCGAGTACCCAATGATGGTGCAGCACGTTTTCCGATAGCCATTGCGGGCCGGAAATATAAGGCAGGCCGCGGTTCAAAATCGCTTCAACCACATCCATCCCGCGCTTGGCGACATTGCCGATAACGTAAACGTCGGCTTTAAATTCGTCCAACTGCGCGGCATCGAAGCCTTCGTGTACGTCTATGCCCAAGGCTTCGAGCTGGGTGCTCATCGGCGGATACATCTTCGCGTCGCAACCGCTGACTTTAAACCCCGCTTCTTTGGCAATGGCGGCCACCCCGCCCATAAACGTGCCGCCGATACCGATAATGTGGATGTGTTTCATGATAAGACCGTCTTTTGAATGAAATAATGGGAAAGCCGCCATTATAACGGAGTTTGGACGGAGGGGTCGTCTGGAAAGCGAAGCTGTGGCAAGATGGACAATATAGAAGATTTGAACTGAACAGGAGAAAGCCCATGCCCAAGCTGACACCCCAAACGTTCGCTTTTCTGCAAGCACCTCAAGCCGAATCCGTCTTGCTGCGGCTCTACACCCAAGCCTTAAAGCAAAACAGGCAGATGTTTTTTCATTTTCTGCCCAAGATTTTCAAGCTGTTGGGCAAAGGGCTGGATTGGACGGGGGAAAACGAAAGTTTTTATGAAGACAAATACATCCCCATCGCACCGCAACAAGGCAAATTTTTGTATATGCAGGCTTTGGCATCAGGTGCAAAAAACATCGTTGAATTCGGGACTTCCTACGGCATTTCGACGCTGTACCTTGCCGCAGCCGCCAGAGTCAACGGAGGGCGCGTCATCACTTGCGAATATCTGCCGCACAAAGCCGTAGCGGCGAGAAAACATTTTCAAGAAGCCGGTTTGGCAGACTATATCGAGCTTCGCGAAGGCGATGCGCTGGAAACCTTAAAAGACTTAGCCATCTGCCCCGATTTCGTCTTACTCGACGGCTGGCCGAATTTGGTATTCCCCGTATTCAAACTGCTGGAACCTAATCTTGCCGACCGCGCGGTCATCGCCGTGGACGATGTGGAAGGCTTCTCACCCGCCATGCAGGATTATCTCGATTACGTCCGCCGCCCTGAAAACGGTTATATTTCAAGCACATTAAAACCTTATAAAGCGCTGGAATATACGGTCAAGACAGGCAAACCGAAAAGGTCGTCTGAAAACTCGGTTTAGGCAAAATAGAATTGCCTGACCGGTTTTCAGACGACCTTTTATTACTATCTTTGCAACCATCACTACTCAGGCATCATCTCACCTTCACCGCCCATACTGTTTGCCGCATTAACCCGTTCCTGCGCGGCTTTCACTTGATTTTCCAAGCCTTTAATCCGTTCTTGATAGCGGGCGTAGTTTCGCTCATTGCCATAACGAACCTGTTTGCCCTCTTCCAGATTTTTCTGTGCCTGAGCCAATTCGTTTTGCGCCGAAGATGAACCGGGTATTACGCCGGCTGGTGGAGGCGGCATTTGTTCGGAAGGAACGTTTCCTGAAGCAGCGTTTGCTGATGCCGAGTGTGCGAACGGTGCGGCGGAGGTATAAACCGAAGGTCTGCCGATATTGCCCGGTTTGCAGTTTTTGCCGCCGGTCTGCGTATAGGTTTTACGTCCCGATTTGTCGATACACTCAAACACGGGTGATGCCGTCGTAGCGGCGGAAAATGCGAGCAGTAATGTGCTTAAAATCAATTTATTCATTCTTATACCTTTCATCAAATCATCAAAACCATATCCACCATGCCACCAAAGCAATGATCATCACCAAATTCGCAATAATAATCGGCTTCCATTGCCGAGGTGCGTGGCGTAATTCTGCGCCTGAACGTGTGCGGCGGATGTAGAAAAACGGACTGAGCAGCATGGATGCGGCGCACAACAGAATAATCACGGCATAATAGATTTTTTCGGTTTCCATTTCCTCCGCCCCGTTTCAGACGACCTATACAAAATATGCTACAATCGCCGGCGATTATAACACCCTGTTTATCTATATTTATAAAGGTTTTACCAATAATGATTTCTACCAACGGCATTACCATGCAGTTCGGCGCGAAGCCGCTGTTTGAAAACGTATCCGTCAAGTTCGGCGAAGGCAACCGCTACGGCTTGATCGGCGCGAACGGTTCGGGCAAATCCACCTTCATGAAAATCCTCGGCGGCGATTTGGAACAGACTGCGGGCGAAGTCGCGATTGAAAACGGCGTGCGCTTGGGTAAGCTGCGCCAAGACCAGTTTGCCTACGAAGACATGCGTGTGCTGGACGTGGTGATGATGGGGCATACCGAAATGTGGGCGGCAATGACCGAACGCGACGCGATTTACGCCAACCCCGAAGCCACCGAAGACGACTACATGAAAGCCGCCGAACTGGAAGCCAAGTTCGCCGAATACGACGGCTACACCGCCGAAGCGCGCGCCGCCGAACTGTTGAGCGGCGTGGGCATTTCCGAAGATTTGCACAATGCGACCATGGCCGAAGTCGCCCCTGGCTTCAAGCTGCGCGTATTGCTGGCACAAGCCCTGTTCTCCAAACCCGATGTTCTCTTGCTTGACGAGCCGACCAACAACTTGGACATCAACACCATCCGCTGGCTGGAAGGCGTGTTGAACCAATACGACTCCACCATGATTATCATCTCGCACGACCGTCACTTCTTGAACGAAGTCTGCACCCACATGGCGGATTTGGACTACAACACCATCACCATCTACCCGGGCAACTACGACGACTACATGCTCGCCTCCGCCCAATCGCGCGAACGCGCCCTGAAAGACAACGCCAAGGCAAAAGAGAAACTGCAAGAGCTGCAAGAGTTCGTCGCCCGCTTCTCCGCCAACAAATCCAAAGCCCGTCAGGCAACCAGCCGTCTGAAACAGGCAGACAAAATCAAAGCCGAGATGGTCGAAGTCAAACCTTCTACCCGCCAAAACCCGTATATCCGCTTTGAAGCCGATGAAAAAGCCAAGCTGCACCGTCAGGCGGTGGAAGTCGAAAATCTGGCCAAACGCTTTGAAACCCAGTTGTTTAAAAACCTGAGCTTCATCCTCGAAGCCGGCCAGCGCCTCGCCATCATCGGCCCCAACGGCGCGGGTAAATCCACCCTGCTGAAACTCCTTGCCGGCGCGTTCAAGCCCGAATACGCCGAAGGCATCGCCCCCGATGCAGGCACCATCAAATGGGCAGAAAAAGCCAACGTCGGCTATTATCCGCAAGACCATGAAAACGACTTCGATGTCGATATGAACCTGAGCGAATGGATGCGCCAATGGGGGCAGGAAGGCGACGACGAACAAGTCATCCGCGGTACTTTGGGGCGTTTGCTCTTCGGCAGCAACGACGTGGTGAAAAAAGTGCAGGTTCTCTCCGGCGGTGAAAAAGGCCGTATGCTCTACGGCAAACTCCTGCTGCTGAAACCCAATGTGCTGATTATGGACGAACCGACCAACCACATGGACATGGAAAGCATCGAATCGCTGAACATGGCGCTGG
>CAKARM010000261.1:0-3533 GCA_916720585.1 uncultured Neisseria sp. | reverse complement strand
TGCAGGCTGCTTTTAATGCGCCGCCCATTCAATCGAGTTCAAATCAATCCCGTCTTTGAACATTTCCCACAGCGGCGACAGTTCGCGCAGTTTGCCGATTTTGGATTTGATCAGTTCTGCCGCAAACTGCACTTCTTCTTCGGTGGTCATGCGGCCGAAGGTGATGCGCAGGGATGAGTGCGCCAGTTCGTCGTTGCGGCCGAGCGCGCGCAGGACGTAGCTGGGTTCGAGCGAGGCGGAGGTACAGGCGGAGCCGCTGGATACGGCGAGTTCTTTCACGGCCATAATCAGGCTTTCGCCTTCGACGAAGTTGAAGCTGACGTTCAGGTTGTTCGGGGCGCGGTGTTCGAGGTCGCCGTTGATATAGACTTCTTCGATGCCTTCGATGCCTTTGAGGAAGATGTCGCGCAGTTTGCGGTAGTGCGCCATGTCTTGCTCGAGTTCTTCTTTGGCGATGCGGAAGGCTTCGCCCATGCCGACGATTTGGTGGGTCGGCAGGGTGCCGCTGCGGAAGCCGCGTTCGTGGCCGCCGCCGTGCATTTGGGCTTCGAGGCGGACGCGGGGTTTGCGGCGGACGTACAGTGCGCCGATGCCTTTGGGGCCGTACACTTTGTGGCCGGACATGGACAGCAGGTCGATTTTGGCGGCTTCCACGTCCACAGGCACTTTACCGCAGGCTTGGGCGGCATCGACGTGGAAGATGATTTTGCGTTCGCGGCAGATTTCGCCGATGGCGGGAATGTCTTGCACCACGCCGATTTCGTTGTTCACCCACATTACGGAAATCAGGATGGTGTCGTCGCGGATGGCGGCTTTGAGTTCTTCCAAATCAATCAGGCCGTTTTCTTGTACGCCGAGGTAAGTTACTTCAAAACCTTGGCGTTCGAGTTCGCGCATGGTGTCGAGCACGGCTTTGTGTTCGGTTTTGACGGTGATGAGGTGTTTGCCTTTGGTTTTGTAGAAGTTTGCCGCGCCTTTGATGGCGAGGTTGTCGGACTCGGTCGCGCCGCTGGTGAAGATGATTTCTTTGGGGTCGGCATTAATCAGTGCGGCGATGTCGGCACGGGCTTTTTCAACGGCCTCTTCTGCTTCCCAGCCGAATGCGTGGCTGTTGGAGGCGGGGTTGCCGAAGGTTTCGGTCAGATAGGGAATCATTTTTTTGGCAACGCGTTTGTCAACGGGGGTGGTGGCGGCGTAGTCGAGATAAACGGGGGTTTTGACGGTCATGGTTTGCTCTTTCTTTTTCTGTAATGTACTTAATGGATATGTGTAAATTGGATGACGTGGCTGCCGTCATCGCTGTTTTTCTGTTCGATGATGCTTTGCAAGGTAACGCTGCTGAGGTAATCGTTGATGGTTTTGTTCAGGTTTTCCCAAAGGTCGTGCGTCAGGCAAGGCGCACCGTGGTGGCAGTTGGCTTTGCTGCTGCATTGGGTGGCGTCCAGCTTGTCTTCGGCGGCGGAAATGATTTGGGCGATATTGATTTGTGCGGGAGGGGCGGCGAGGATGTAGCCGCCGCCGGGGCCGCGCAGGCTTTCGACCAGCCCGGCGCGCCGCAGTTTGCTGAATAGTTGTTCGAGATAGGAAAGCGAAATGCTTTGGCGTTCGCTGATGGCGCTGAGTTTGACAGCGCCGGTTTGCGCGTTCATCGCCAAATCGATCATGGCGGTAAC
The DNA here is from genome assembly GCA_916720585.1 of uncultured Neisseria sp. Classification (GTDB taxonomy): domain Bacteria; phylum Pseudomonadota; class Gammaproteobacteria; order Burkholderiales; family Neisseriaceae; genus Neisseria. Next base: position 1,860 of record CAKARM010000261.1, on the reverse strand, counting down.
GGCAAAACGCCCTTTTGTGGTCAGTCTCATGGTAGGTGCCTGTGTCGGCTTTTTTATAGTGGTGCGATTGTCTAATATCTGAGTGATTCAGTCAAGTATATTCGGGCGTCTTCCGATTGTTTGTTTAAATGGCTGGGCGAATAGATTTTTATCTGCCTGAAGATTTCTCTTTTTTTATCTGAAACTTGAATCCGAGGTCGTCTGAAAAGTGCTATTACCCTGCTTTTGGCGGGGTTAAAACCATTTGCTTTATAATTGCGATTGATATAGATTATCTAATTCATACTAAATCATTATGGTATTGCAAAAGGTCGTCTGAAACCGCCCTACCCGTTTCAGACGACCCAATCCATAAGCAACCCCTTAACAGAGGCAATCAACAATGAAACGCGATTTGAGCAAAATGACCTGTATCGAAGACCTGCGCCTTGTCGCCAAGCGCAAGATGCCGCGCATGTTTTACGATTACATCGATTCAGGTTCTTGGACGGAAACCACCTACCGCGAAAACACTTCGGATTTCAAAGACATCCGCTTCCGACAAAAGGTATTGGTCAATATGGAAGGTCGTAGTTTAGAGACCAAAATGATCGGTCAGGATGTGAAGATGCCGGTGGCGATTGCGCCGACGGGCTTTACCGGCATGGCACACGCCGACGGCGAAATCTTGGCGGCGCGGGCGGCGGAGAAGTTCGGCATTCCGTTTACGCTGTCCACCATGTCCATCTGCTCGATTGAAGACGTTGCCGAAAACACCAGCGCGCCGTTTTGGTTTCAGCTTTATGTGATGCGCGACCGCGAGTTTATGGAAAACCTGATTAAGCGCGCGAAGGATGCCAAATGTTCGGCATTGGTATTGACCGCCGATTTGCAGGTTTTGGGCCAACGCCACAAAGACATCAAAAACGGCCTGTCCGCGCCGCCGAAACCGACCATCGCCAATTTAATCAATCTGGCAACCAAGCCCGAATGGTGTATGAAAATGCTGAACACGGAACGCCGCACGTTCCGCAATATCGTCGGACACGCCAAAAACGTCGGCGATTTGTCTTCGCTGTCTTCGTGGACGTCCGAACAATTCGACCCGCGCCTGAGCTGGGACGACGTTGCCCGCATTAAAGATTTGTGGGGCGGCAAGCTGATTATCAAAGGCATTATGGAACCTGAAGATGCGGAAAAAGCAGCGAAAAGCGGCGCGGACGCATTGGTCGTTTCCAACCACGGCGGCCGCCAGCTCGACGATACCGTATCCTCCATCAAAGCCTTGCCCGACATCGTCAGCGCAGTCGGCAGCGACATCGAAGTCTGGATGGACAGCGGCATCCGCAGCGGTCAGGACGTCCTCAAAGCATGGGCTTTGGGCGCGAAAGGCACGATGATAGGCCGCGCGTTCCTCTACGGCTTGGGCGCATACGGCGAAGAAGGCGTTACCCGCGCACTGGAAATTCTGTACAAAGAAATGGATGTATCCATGGCGTTTACCGGCCATCGCAATATTCAGGACGTCGATGCTGGTATTTTGCAAAACACGCGCTGGTCTCATGACAAATTCTGATGTTTCATACAAAAAGGTCGTCTGAAATCTGGTTTCAGACGACCTCATCATTATCAGGCATTCATCTTGTCTTCAAACGCAGCCAAAATCCGCGCGACTTCCTCCGCGTCTTTGACCGCCCTTACCGCGTCAAACAATTCCTGCGCTGCTCCAAATTCTTTCTTCATCATGCCCAGCCATTGTTTCAGGCGGGCGACGGGGTATTTGTTGTTCGCTTCTTTGGCGAGACACAAATGGAAAAATTGGTTTATCCACACTGAAACTTCGGCGAAATCGGTATCGCGGACGGTTCCGCCGTTTTCGTA
>CAKARM010000260.1:0-3534 GCA_916720585.1 uncultured Neisseria sp. | reverse complement strand
AACGGCGAGGTAGTGCGGAATCTGCAGGCCGATTTTGTAGCCTGTTTTGCCTTCGCTTTGCGCGGCGGCGGCAAACATGGCGAGCGAGTCTTCGGGAATGCCGGCAAGCGGTGCGGCGTCGTCGAAATAGAGGGCGAAGGCGTCGGTTGCGTCTAAGACGTTTTGCGAGAATTTGGCGGAGAGTTGCGCGCCTTCGGTTTGCAGTTTTGCCAGTTCTGCCTGCTGTTCGGGCGGCAATTCCGCGCCGCTGAGGACGAAATCGCGCAGGTCGTGGTTGAGCTTGGTTTTTTGTGCGGGAGAGAGGGTGTCGAATTCGGGGGAGTTTTTGATGATTTTGAAGCGGTTGTACAGCTCGATGTCTTGTCCGATTTCGGTGAAGAAGATGGTGATTTCGGGCATCAGTTCGTTATAGACGGCGCGTAGTTCGGGCGTATCGACGACGGAGTTGAGGTGCGACACGACGCCCCAAATCCTGCCGACGCGCTCGGTGATGCCGGTCAGACGCTCGACGGTGTTTGCCCAGTCGGTGTGCGTTTGGGCTTTGACTTCGGCAATCTGCGCGCGCGCTTCGGCGATGGCGGTTTGCAGGGCGGGTTTGATGTCGGCGGTTTGGATGGCGTCGAAACGGGGTTCTTCGCCCAAATGGAGCAGTACGTTGTCGGTCATGGATGGGATTCCTTTGTGTGGGTGGCGGGTTCGGACGGAGGTCGTCTGAAAAATGGCTGCCGCCTGAGTCAATGGGAAAATGGGGATAATGTGTGTCTGGGTTTTAGGTTTGCCGTTCGGGCGAACCGATTGTGTTTTCAGACGACCTCTTTGCATTCGGGGTCGTTTGAAAACGACGGCGCAAACGATAGGGGAGATATAGTGCCATCGCGTCAGGCTTAAAGCGTCTTTCCCTGTTTTTACGCTATTCCGCGCCGCGCGGGTTGGATTTGAGCGGGGCGGCGAGGTCGAGGCTCATCGGTGTGCCGGCGGGGGCGAATACGGCTTGTGCGACATTGGTTTGCAACGAATCGGCAAACGCGCCGCGGTAGATTTTCGCGCCTTGGTGGGTCAGGTTGGATTGTACATCGACATAAACTTCGCCGCCGATTTGCTGCCACAGGCGGCAGAACGTATAGTCTTCGGAAAGGTAGCGTTTGCTTTCGGGATCGACCATGCAGTCGAAGAAGCGGTAGTGCAGCCCTTTGTCTTCGCGCTTGTAGTCGCTGTCGGAGATGTAGTTCAGCTCGGGGTAGGCGGCCATCATTTTTTCGAACACGCTGCGTTTGATGACCATGAATCCGGTCGGCGCGTCATCGACTTTCATAAAGCCTTCTTCATCGACGCGCAGGACGATTTCGCCGTTTTCGTTTTTATCGCCTGTGTTGACGGTGTAGGCGGTGTACATCCGCTCGAAATCCGCTTGGGTCGTGCCGGCAGGAACGCCTTCGTCAGGCCAGTTTTCCCGTTTCAGCGGATAAATGCCGGCGACGACGTCTTTATCCGCCAGCAGCAGGCGGTAGAACGCTTCGGCGGAAAAACCGATGTCGGAGTCTATCCAGAAGAGGTGCGTCCATTCTTGGTTTTCCAAGAAGGTCGCCACGCAATTATTGCGCGCGCGGGTAATCAGGCTCTCGCCGCGCTGCATCATCACTTGCAGCGGCCAGCCGTTTTGCGCGCTGGTGTTGACGATGTTGAGCAGCGAAAGGACGTAATTGTGGAAATATTTCCCGTCGTGGCTGGGGGTCATGATGACGGGGTACATTTGCGTAAGGGCGGATTCGGGCAACATAGTATTTTCCTGATTATTAATAGATTATGGGGTTAAGCTTGAGGGTTTAGCAGGTGGTATTGTACGCGTAAAAACTCATCCAACACCGCCTGCTGGATTTCTAAACGCTTCGCTACGGGCGAGGCATAGCGCACGATGATAAGGTACACCTTGTCGTCATGCGGCACGCGGGTTACGCGCGGCTGGGCGGCAGGGGTGATGAACAGCTTCTCCGCCTGCACGTTTTCCAAATGCCGCTGGATGGCGGGTACATAAGGTTGGCACAAAGGTTCGAGTACGGCTTTCAGACGACCTACAATCACATCCGAATCCAAATGAATCGGCACGGGAATTTCCACCGTATGAATCACATAATCGCCCAAAATATTGTCGCGGCGGACGGAATGGTTCAAAAGCAGGCTGTTGGGAAACGACAGCGTTTTACCCGAAAGTTGACCGACCAGCGGGTTCGGGCCGATCTGCATCATCAGCGTGTTCAAAAGATTAATATCGACCACGCGCCCGCGCAGGCCGTTGACCTCGATATAGTCGCCGACCGAATATTGTTTCGTTACCGAGCGCAAGATGCTGCCCGACAAACACATAATCAGTTCCTTAGTCGCCACCACAATCGCCGCCGCTACGGCAAACATCGACAGCGCCAGCGTCTGGATTTGTGTCGCCCAAATTACCGCCAGCCCGAAAATCGTCAAAATCAGCGTCAGATTGCGGCTGAGTACCAAGGAGCGGCGTTTTTCCTCGATGCTGTAATGCGGGTGGCGGCGCAGATACAGTTTCAGCAAAACGCCCCGCAAAACCAGCAGCGCCATGACCATCAGCACCGATTCCACCACTTCCTCGCGTACCGGCAGAGTATGCAGCCATTGCCGTACTGTGTCCCACATAGTGTAAAAATCCTATATTTATCTTGATATTGTTTTCAGACGACCTATACGCATCATCGGCACGGACTGCCGGGCCGCCTAAGAAATGACATTATAAATGATAACGAATGGGGAGGTCGTCTGAAACATCCGCAAGAGTCATAACATCGAAATGGCGCGTTCAGACGACCCTCAAGGCCTATGATGATATACCGTAACATTATGTTAATAAAGAGGAAATTGTTTACCGGACTGCCAAAAAAGGATAACATAGAGTCCGTAACCTAAAGGGTTTGAATTAACCACCGATAACGAGGAATCAAAATGACTTGCAAAATCCACGATCATCACGACCATACCCATGGCGCCGGTTGCGGCCATACCGCCATCAAACACGGCGACCACACCGACTATCTGCACGACGGTCATCTGCACCACGAACACAACGGCCATTACGACGAACACAGCTTAAGCGTCAATGAAACCAATCCCGACGGCTGCCATCCTGTCGATACCTGCAAAGGCCATGTTCACGGCGAAGGTTGCGGCCATGAAGCCGTACCGCACGGCGATCACACCGACTACATCGTCAACGGCCGCCTGCACCACCAACACGGCGACCACTGCGACGATCACGGTCCGGTCGAGATTGTGAAGTAAGCGCAATAGAAGCGGTTTCTTCTGAAATAAGCATTAAGAACAAAAGGTCGTCTGAAAATGCTGCTTCCGTAAAAAAACGGAATGGTGTTTTCAGACGACCTTTTGTGTTTTCCATCTTATTGGAAAGGCGGGAAGGGGAGAGGTATAGTGGATTAACTTTAAACCGGTACGGCGTTTGCTTCGCCTTAGCTCAAAGAGAACGATTCTCTAAGGTGCTGAAGCACCAAGTGAATC
>CAKARM010000259.1:0-3538 GCA_916720585.1 uncultured Neisseria sp. | reverse complement strand
CCACGTCGTCTGAAATGGAAACCTTCATGCGCGCTGCCTTGACGCAGGCAGAACAATCCGCCCGCATCGGCGAAATCCCCGTCGGCGCGGTCGTCGTCTCCAACAACCAAATCATCGCCACCGCCCACAACACCTGCGTCAGCGACCACGACATCAGCCGCCACGCCGAAATCCGCGCCCTTGCCACCGCAGGTAATGCCCTTCAAAACTACCGCCTCGACGAGTGCGACCTCTACATCACGCTCGAACCCTGCGCCATGTGCGCCTCCGCCATCATCCAAGCCCGCATCCGCCGCGTCATCTACGGCGCGGCAGAGCCCAAAACCGGAGCTGCGGGCAGCGTTGTCAATCTGTTTGCCAACCCGCTGCTGAACAAACACACGGCAATCAAAGGCGGCATCTTGGAAGACGAATGCAAAGCCGTTTTGCAGGCGTTTTTTCAGACGAGGCGCAAACAGGGTTGAGGAAATCAAAAAGGTCGTCTGAAAACTTAAATCCAAGATTTCAGACGACGTTTTGAGCGAATGCGAACCTTGTTTCATCCCGTTTTTCAGCAATTCTGATAAATATTCGGCGCGCCGTATTAAAATACGGTTTTCAGACGACCCCATCCATAAGGAACCCGCCATGCACACCGAAGCTGTTTTAACCGTATTGAAAAACCTGCAAAACCAAATCTGCGCCGCGCTTGAGCAAGAAGACGGCGGGGCGGTGTTTGCGCGTGAAGAATGGACGGGCAAGTTGGGCGTAGGCGAAACCCGTGTGTTGAAAAACGGCGCGGTATTCGAGCAGGCGGGCGTGAATTTTTCGCATGTGAAGGGCAGCAAAATGCCCGCTTCGGCGACGGCGCACCGTCCTGAACTGGCGGGCGCAGCGTTTGAGGCGATGGGTGTGTCGCTGGTGATTCATCCGAAAAATCCGTATGTGCCGACCAGCCATGCGAACGTGCGCTTTTTTATCGCGTATCCGGAAGGCGGCAAGCCTGTGTGGTGGTTTGGCGGCGGCTTTGATTTGACGCCGTTTTATCCGTTTGAAGAAGATATTTTGCACTGGCACACGGTCGCGCGGGACGTGTGCGCACCGTTTGGAGAAGCGGTTTATCCCGAGTTCAAAAAATGGTGCGACGAGTATTTTTACCTGAAACACCGCGGCGAAACGCGCGGCGTGGGCGGTTTGTTTTTCGATGATTTGAACCGCTGGGATTTCGACACCTGCCTGAATTTCATCAAGGCGGTCGGCGAAGGCTATATCGAAGCGTATCTGCCGATTGTGGCGAAACGCAAAAACACGCCGTACGGCGAACGCGAGCGCGATTTCCAGCTTTACCGGCGCGGGCGTTATGTGGAATTTAATTTGGTTTGGGACAGGGGTACGCTGTTCGGCCTGCAAAGCGGCGGACGTACGGAAAGTATTTTGATGTCCATGCCGCCTTTGGTGCGCTTCGAGTATCAATACGCGCCGGAAGAAGGTTCGCCCGAAGCGCGGCTGAACGAGTTTCTCACTGCCCGTGACTGGCTCTCGGAGATGCAATAATGGCGGATAAACGCAAGCCCGACGCCCATCCTTCGGATAAATTCATCCTTGCCATGATTGTCATGGCGGTGTTCCTGGTGATCATCATCGGTGGCGGATTTATCGCCGTAGAATATTTTAAGGCGCATCCCGAAGTGTTTGAATTGAAGCCGCCTGCGAAATAGTTTAGGAAGAAAGACAAAAGGTCGTCTGAAACTTTTCAGACGACCTTTTTCAGCTTTAAAACCCTTATTTACAAAACAGCCAAAGCCGCGTCGTAATCAGGCTCGTTGGCAATTTCGGCAACCAGTTCGCTGTGCAGGACTTTGTCGTTTTCGTCCAAAACCACAACGGCGCGCGCAGTCAGTCCGCGCAACGGGCTGTCGGTCAGGGCGACGCCGTAATCGGCGGCAAAGCTGCTGCGGAACGTAGACAGGTTGATAACATTGTCCAAACCTTCCGCGCCGCAGAAGCGGGCTTGGGCAAACGGCAAATCGGCTGAAATGCACAGCACAACCGCGTTGTCCAAAGAAGACGCGCGTTGGTTAAACGTACGCACGGATTGGGCGCACACGCCGGTGTCGACGCTCGGGAAAATGTTCAATACTTTGCGTTTGCCCGCAAAATCCGCCAAAGTTTTGTCGGACAGGTCGGCAGCGGTCAGGCTGAATGCAGGCGCGGTTTGACCGACGGCAGGCAGGTCGCCGGAAGTGTGGACAGGGTTGTCGTGGAAGGTAATTTGAGCCATAAGGGTTTCCTTTTTGGGGTTGACGGAAAATAAATAGAGCGAAATGAATCGGTTATCGGTATCGGGCGAGGGCTTGCAGATTGTGCACAGCAAAATAGGCCAACGCCGCGACAGCCGACAGTATAGCCGAAACCATTGTCTATTGGATTTTATAGTGGATTAACTTTAAACCAGTACGGCGTTGCCTCGCCTTGTCCTGATTTAAATTTAATCCACTATAGTGAAACGCGTGATATCCGTTTTCAGCACGAGAAACCTGTCTGTGAGATACAGTCTATTTTGTTTCGGCGCAGATGCTCAATCGATGCTGCCGAATTTGCCGCTTTTGAAATCGCTGATGGCTTGGTGGATTTCTTCGGCGGTGTTCATCACAAACGGGCCATAGCCGACGACGGGTTCGTCAATCGGGACGCCGGAGAGCAAAAGGATTTTGACTTCTTCGCTGCCGGCTTCTATGTGTACGTTGCTACCGTTTTGTTCAAAGCCGACCAATTGTCCTGCGCCCGCCTGCTCTTTGCTGTTTAGGGTAACGTTGCCCCGCAGGACGACCATAGACAGGTTGTGGGCTTCGGGTATTTCCAATACGGCTTTTTTACCGGCATTCAAAACGATGTCCCAGACGTTCATTTCGGTGAAGGTGTCGGCTGCGCCTTTTACGCCTTTGTATTCTCCGGCAATCAGCCGCAGGCAGCCTGCCTCGTCAGGGAACTCAACCACGGGGATACCGGTTTTGGCGAGATGCTGATAGCGCGGTGGCGTGTTTTTGTCTTTGGCGGGCAGGTTGACCCAAAGTTGGACCATTTCAAACAGTCCGCCTTGTTTGCTGAAGTTTTCGGAGTGGAATTCTTCATGGATGATGCCCGAACCTGCGGTCATCCATTGTACGTCGCCTTCGTAAATGATGCCGCCTCCGCCGCTGGAGTCGCGGTGTGCCACTTCGCCGTGGTAGGCGATGGTAACGGTTTCAAAGCCTTTGTGCGGGTGTTGGCCGACACCGCGCGGGCTGCGGGCTTCGTTGGGGGAGAATTCATAGGGTGCGGCGTAGTCGAGCATCAGGAAAGGGTTGGTGCCGCGGTCGTCGCTCATGTGGGAGAACAGGGGTTGGACGAGGAATCCGTCGCCGACCCAGTGTTGGCTGTTTGCACGGTAGATTTGTTTGACGTTGCGCATGATGAGGTTCCTTCTTGTGGGGTCATCTGAAACCTTTTCAGACGACCTTTGTGTAGTGGATTAACTTTAAATCAGTACGGCGTTGCCTCGCCTTGCCGTACTATCTGT
>CAKARM010000258.1:0-3541 GCA_916720585.1 uncultured Neisseria sp. | reverse complement strand
ATCAGCCCGGCTCCGCCCGCAATAGCATCGACATAGCCCGCAATCAAAGACGCGGCAACCAGCAGGAAAAGACCGAGATAAAAATAATCGGCAATGATACTGCCGGGAATAAATAATTGCTCCATAGATTGTTTCCTCTTGATTAAATTTAATTTTTTGTATGCAGCAGCACGCAGGACTGTTTAAAGCTTCAAATAAAGTATCAGTACATTAATTACCACCATAAAAATTGTCAACACTATTTATTTTTGTAAAAATAAACCAAAAATCAGTTAACCGCTTCAATTAGTTTCTTCTGCTAAAAGGTCGTCTGAAAACCTTAATCGATTCCAAAATAAAAACCCGCTTCAAAAAGCGGGTTTCTTGTATCCGGTCAGGGCAGACCGTCTGTCCGTATTGTCCGAAACTTCGTTACTGTTTTTCTATTTTCCGGCGGGCAATTTCTGCTTTTTTACGGCTGGCTGCCAGTTGTTCGCGCATTTCTTTCAAGATTTGCTTGGAAGATTTCGGTTTTTCCCAGTTATCCGGTGCTGCATTTTGTCGTTGCGCCAATTGCTTTTGATGCTCTTGATAAAGCGCATTCGATTCTTCAGAGACTTTGCGGGCAATGTTCGGCAGCTCTTTTTCAACCAAAGCCTCGGCGCGTTGTTGGGCAAGATGGCGTTCTTTGCGGCTTTGGGCGCAATATTGTTTGCTGTCTTGCTCAGGGGAATAACCGTAATGAGGCAGCGGTTTCCCTGCTTTTTTCATCGCCATGCTGTAATTGACGCATTGCAAGGCTTGCGGATCGGCAGCCATGTACAAAGAGTATAAATGCCCGGCATAGTCTTTGATGTCCTCATTTTCCCCGCCGCATACATTCGCCGTAGCCTCAATCAGCGCCGCATCTTGCAGCATTTGCCGGCAATGTTCGACCTGCTCCGCATTCAAACTGACGGCCGGCTCTTGCGCGGCGGCTGAAAAAGATAAAATCAAAGCAAGTAAGCCTAAAGCAGATTGTTTCATGGTTTTTCCTTTTAAACCGGAATGATATTTTCAAATAAAGCATGAATGTCGGAACGCATTATAGTGGATTAAATTTAAATCAGGACAAGGCGACGAAGCCGCAGACAGTACAAATAGTACGGCAAGGCGAGGCAACGCCGTACTGGTTTAAATTTAATCCACTATACATTCATGCCCGGAGTTTTCAGACGACCCCGTCCTTATCTGCCATCCTTCTGACGGATAAAGGCATCGGCTTTGGCGCGGCGTTCGGCTTCTTCGGCAACGGTTTTACGCAGCAATTCGTCAACGGGAACACCGCGGCGCGGGGCTTCTTCTTCCGCATACTGTTTTATCTTACTGTCCATATACGCCTCTACCTGACGGCGCAAACGGTCGCGTTCTTCGCGGCTTTCCGCGCAAAGGCGCTTCAACTCCTTATCGTCGAGATGGTGAAAGCTTTGTTTTTTGAATTCCTCCTCCAGTTTCGGATATTGTCGGCACTGATCGACTTTCGGATGGTTAAACAACAAAACCATAGACAAAAGGTCGAAATATTCGGCGGTCTCTTTATTGTCCCGATAACAAAGCGAACCGTTCGCCAAAGTATTGGTGTCTTTAAACAATTGCCCGCACTCGGCGGCAAGCTTTTTATCTGCCGCAGGATCGGATGGCGCACCGGTTTGATTTTGCGCGGCGGCAGAAGCGGACAAACCGGCGAGCAGCAAAGAAAATACAAGGGCTTTTTTCATATGGGATGCTTTCAAAAAACAGAAGGGGAAATCATGAATAGTTTATATACAGGGGTCGTCTGAAAACTTTCAGACGACCTTTTGTCCGTCAATATTTAGGCAGCGAGCAGCCTTCAGGCGTAGTGATTTTGCATTGTACCGCCCCAGAAGCCTGACATTTTCTTAATGCTGCTGGCTCAGCCTGTCCGATTTGAGCTGCGCCTCCGTAGAAAGTCTTCAATTTTTTGCCCGATTTCCCTTGGGCAACAGCAAGACAGCCGTTTCTAAACGAAGAACCCACTACACACGGTGCATTGCGTCCACCCTGTTCGCAGGATTTGATGGCTTCTCTTTCCGCTGCCTCACGCGAATCCATATTGATTGAACCAGCCGAAATACCCGTTTTAAGGTTAACCGCCCATGCGCCGTATTTGGACGGGACATTGATGTTGACGATTTCCGTAGGCTGCTGCCGAGACTGGCGGGGAGATGCGCAGTTGGGATTGTAGCCGTATGCACACAATGCCGAATTATTCTGCAATGCGCCTTTAGTTGCATCATAGGTTGGGTCAGCGGCATAAGTATTAAAACTCGCCAACCCCAAAAAGATAAAAAGCAGTTTTTTCATCAGTTTTTCCTTGGTTTGAAGATACAAAAAAAGCTGTCCGAACATCTTGCATGGTTTCAGACAGCTTTTTTCAGCGTTTTAGCCCACTTTATCCCCGGGCTGCGCGCCCGCATCGACATCGAGGAGCTTCAGTTTGCCCTCGGCGGTGGCGGCGGAGAGGATCATGCCTTCGGATACGCCGAATTTTGCCATTTTGCGCGGGGCGAAGTTGGCGACGGCGATGACCATGCGGCCGTTCAATTCGGCGGGGTTGGGATAAGACGCGGCGATGCCGGAGAAGATGATGCGTTTTTCAAAACCGAAATCGAGGTCGAATTTTAAGAGTTTGGTGCTGCCTTCGACGGCTTCGCAGTTCAATACTTTGGCGACGCGCATGTCGATTTTCATGAAGTCGTCGAAGCTCGCTTGTTCGGCGACTTTTTCGTATTTGCTGTCTTCAACAGGCGCGGCTGCGGCGGCAATGCTTTGTTTGTTGGCTTCGATTAAATCGTCCACTTGTTTTTGCTCCACTCGTTGCATTAAATGTTCGTATTTGTTGATGGCGTGTTCGCCTAGGGTTTCGCGCGTGTTTGCCCAGGTAATCACGTCCAGATTGAGGAAACGCGCGGCGTTGGCGGCGGTTTGCGGCAATACGGGGGCGAGGTAGGCGGTCAGCATGGTGAAGGCGTTGATGAGTTCGCTGCATACTTCGTGCAGGCGTGCGTCTTGACCTTCCTGCTTGGCGAGTTCCCACGGTTTGTTGGCATCGACGTATTCGTTCACGGCGTCTGCCAATGCCATGATGTCGCGCAGGGCGCGGGCGTATTCGCGGTTTTCGTATTGCTCGGCTATGTTGTCGCTTTCGGCAGCGAGTTTTGCCAGCAATGCGCTGCCTGAAACGTTTTTCAGACGACCTTCAAAGCGTTTGGCGATGAAACCTGATGCGCGTGCGGCGATGTTGACGTATTTGCCGACGAGGTCGCTGTTGACGCGCGAGATAAAGTCTTGCAGGTTTAAGTCGATGTCTTCGATTTTGCTGTTGAGCTTGGCGGCGATGTAGTAGCGCATCCATTCGGGATTCAGTTTTTGTTCCAAATAGGATTTGGCGGTGATAAACGTGCCGCGTGATTTGGACATTTTCTGGCCGTCCACGGTTAAAAAGCCGTGGGCGAATACGCCGGTGGGGGCGCGATGGCCGGAAAAATGCAGCATGGCTGGC
>CAKARM010000257.1:0-3582 GCA_916720585.1 uncultured Neisseria sp. | reverse complement strand
AATTTTTATAGGAGTATTCATCATCGCTCAAGAACGCGAAGCACGAATCAATGGCGAAATTACCGCCAAAGAAGTGCGTTTAATCAGTGAGTCAGGCGAACAGCTTGGTGTCGTATCGGTTCGTGAAGCTTTGGCTATGGCCGAAGAGCAGGATGTGGATTTGGTAGAGATTTCCCCTACTGCCAAACCGCCTGTGTGCAAACTGATGGATTACGGTAAATATAAATACCAACAAGCCAAGAAACGCGACGAAGCCAAGAAAAACCAGAAGCAGGTACAAATTAAGGAAATCAAATTCCGTCCGGGTACCGATGAAGGCGATTATCAAATTAAAATGCGCAACATCAACCGCTTCTTGGCTGACGGCGATAAAGTCAAAGTAACACTTCGTTTCCGTGGTCGTGAAATGGCTCACCAGCAACTCGGTGCGCAACTTTTAGAGCGCGTAAAAGAGGATTTGGCGGAAGTGGCTCAAATCGAATCCTTCCCTAAAATGGAAGGCCGCCAAATGGTGATGATGATTGCACCGAAGAAAAAATAAAGCTATAATTCTCAGCTTACTCCGATTGCCGCTTCGGGGTAAGCTTTTGATTGGCGGCAAAAACCGTGGCATTTTGGGCTCAAGTGTTTGAAACCAATGTTTTAAAACCCCCTGATGCCTTATCTAATAACGAATGGAGTTTTCCCATGCCTAAAATGAAAACCAAGTCTAGCGCGAAAAAACGCTTCAAAGTACTGGGTAACGGCGGTGTAAAACGCGCTCATGCGTTCAAACGCCACATCTTGACTAAAAAGACCACTAAAAACAAACGCCAACTGCGCGGTACCTCTATGGTAAACGATCGCGATTTGGCTTCTGTTGCTAAAATGTTACCCTACGCTTAAGGAGTTTAGAATATGCCACGCGTAAAACGCGGTGTAACCGCTCGTGCCCGTCACCAAAAAATCTTCGCGTTAGCCAAAGGCTACCGCGGTCGTCGTAAAAACGTATACCGCGTTGCCAAACAAGCGGTAATGAAAGCCGGTCAATACGCATACCGTGACCGTCGTCAACGCAAACGCCAATTCCGTCAATTGTGGATTGTTCGTATCAATGCAGGTGCCCGTGAAAATGGTCTGTCTTACAGCAAATTCATGAACGGTCTGAAACGCGCCTCTATCGAAATCGACCGCAAAGTATTGGCTGATTTGGCTGTATTTGATAAAGCCGCTTTTGCACAATTGGTTGAGAAAGCCAAAGCTGCTTTGGCTGCTTAATCCAAAAAAATTTAAAAAAGGAAGCTACGGCTTCCTTTTTTCTTTGTTTGAATAAAGTCTATGTGATTGATTTTCTTTCTTTAAAGTCTATTTTTTTGAATTGATTTGCGCTAAAATACGCCGATTCTATCAAACGGATTGGCCGTAAACATTAAAAGGTCGTCTGAAAAGTTTGGTAACACCAAACCATACAGGCGGCCTCATTGTTTCAGACGACCCATCATCAACCGACAGACGATAAACCACTATGGAAAATGTAAACCGTATCGTTGCAGAAGGTATTGCCGCAGTAGAAGCCGCGCAAGACTTCAACGCTCTAGAACAAATCAAAGCCCATTATCTTGGTAAAACCGGCGAGTTGACCGGACTTCTGAAAACCTTAGGTCAAATGTCGCCTGAAGAGCGCAAAACCATAGGTGCGCATATCAATGAGTGCAAAAACCAGTTTCAGACGGCCTTTAACAATAAACGCGATGCCCTCAACGAAGCCAAGCTGCAAGCCCAGCTTGCCGCCGAAGCACTCGATATTACCCTGCCCGGACGCGCGCAGGAAAACGGCGGTCTGCATCCCGTAACCCTGACTTTGCAGCGCGTGGTCGAACTCTTTCACGGCATGGGTTTTGAAGTGGCAGATGGCCCGGAAATCGAAGACGATTTCCACAACTTCCAAGCTCTGAACATTCCCGCAAACCACCCGGCCCGCGCTATGCAGGATACGTTCTACGTTGAAAACGGCGATGTTTTACGTACGCACACTTCCCCGATTCAAATCCGCTACATGCTCGATAAAAAAGAGCCGCCCATCCGCATTATCGCCCCCGGCCGTGTTTACCGCGTGGACAGCGATGCCACGCACTCACCCATGTTCCACCAAGCTGAAGGACTTTGGGTGGAAGAGGGCGTAACTTTCGCCGATTTGAAAGCCGTGTTCACCGATTTTATCCGCCGCTTTTTTGAACGCGATAATTTGCAAGTACGTTTCCGTCCGTCTTTCTTCCCGTTCACCGAACCGTCCGCCGAAATCGACATCATGGGCGAAAACGGCAAATGGCTGGAAGTCGGCGGCTGCGGCATGGTGCATCCCAACGTTTTGAAAAACGTGAATATCGACCCCGAAAAATACACCGGCTTCGCCTTCGGCATCGGCCTCGACCGTTTCTCCATGTTGCGTTACAACGTGAATGATTTGCGGCTGTTTTTTGATAACGATTTGAACTTTTTGAAACAGTTCGGCTAGATGATTGAAAAACTTGATTGATATGGAGAATGGTAAAGATGGAACATATATATTTACTTTATGGTGCAAGTAATAAGGGCAAAAGTACCACTTTAAAAAATTTGGCCGTCCAATTATTACAATTATTTCCAAATGAATTGGTTTACTTTGAGCAAGTTGGAGAAATTGATTTTTTGGCTGTTTGGGATAATCAAAAAGTAAGACTAGGCATTTATTCAGGTGGCGATAATAAGTCAATAGTTTTCCGTAATTTTAGTGCGTTACAAAATATGAATTGTAACTTTATTATTGGTGCAACACGAACTGGCGGAGGTTCTGTACAAGCAGCAGAGAGTTATGCTGAGTTGTTTGGCCAAGAAATTAGATGGATTGAAAAGCAGGTTGCTAGTGATTCGGATAATGATGAGTGCCAAAAAGAGCTTGTTAAGATTGTTAAAAAAATTCTAAAACAATAAACAGGGAAGGCTTGACTCAATTTCAGGCGATTTTCGTGCTTAATAGTAAGTATTCAGGTAGTCTAAAACGAAAAAGCAGCCTGCGCAGTAAAAAGCTAAATCATGAAACGCTATATTGCTCCATCCGCCTGCTATGCACTTGCTGTTGCATTGTGGCTGCTGTCCATCTATTGCGAAAACCGCTCTTTGGCGTTGGCTGATTTGAAAACTCTGACCGGCGATGATGTGGAAGGTGCAATAAGGTGGTCGAATTACGGATTTACTGCATTTGCCGTATCCTGTTTTGCCACCGCGATCGGCAGTTGGTTGATGCCGTGGTTTAAAAGCTGGGAGCGTGTGGCGTTTACAATGAGTGGCCCCTTAGGCTATACCTTGCTGGCATGGTTCGTAACAATGTTATTGATTTGATTGCTTAAGGTTTGAAAAGGCTACCTGAAAGCAACGCCCTAACAAAGTTAAAAAGCAGTCTGTACCCCCAAGCAAACAGGTCGTCTGAAAATAAAATCTGATAAAAAGTTAATTAGTTGATTGAGAACATAACATGCAATTCTCCTACTCATGGCTAAAAACCCAAGCCAATACCGAACTTTCCGCCGATAAGCTGGAACATCTGTTAACCATGTCCGGCTTGGA
>CAKARM010000256.1:0-3619 GCA_916720585.1 uncultured Neisseria sp. | reverse complement strand
TTTGGACAAGCGCGGCTTGAGTGCGGAAGTCATCGCGCATTATGGTTTGGGCTACGCCCCCGACGGCTGGCAGCCTTTGGCGCAAGTGTTCCAACCGTATCCGAATACCGCGTTGGTGGATACGGGGATGGTGATTGACAATGAGGGTCGGCATTACGATCGCTTCCGTCATCGGATTATGTTCCCCATCCGCAATCCGCGCGGGCAGGTCATCGGTTTCGGCGGCAGGGTGTTGGACGACTCGAAGCCGAAATATTTAAATTCGCCTGATACGCCTTTGTTTGACAAGGGGAAAAACCTTTACGGATTGTATGAAGGTCGTGCTGCGGTCAAAAACGCAGGTCGGATTTTGGTGGTCGAAGGCTATATGGACGTGGTCGCGCTGGCGCAGTTCGGCGTGGGCTACGGCGTGGCGGCTTTGGGCACGTCGACGACGGCGGAACACGTCAAAATCTTGATGCGGCAGGCGGACAGTATTTATTTCTGTTTCGACGGCGACAGCGCGGGGCGGAAAGCGGCTTGGCGCGCGCTGGAAAATGCGTTGCCGCAGTTGAAAGACGATAAATCGCTGCATTTTTTGTTCCTGCCGGAAGAACACGACCCCGACAGCTACATCCGCGCCTACGGCAAAGCGCAATTTGAAGATGCGCTGTTGAATCAAAGCAAGCCTTTGTCGGAGTATTTCTGGGAACATCTTTCAGACGACCTCAATCTCAATACGCAGGAAGGGAAGGCGGAATTGGTGAAAACCAGTTCGCCGCTTTTGGCGCAGATTACCGCGCCGGCATTGGCTTATCTGTTGAAACAACGGCTTAGCGAACTGGTCGGCATCGATCCCGACAATCTCGCCCAACTGCTGGGGCAGGAAGCGCCGAAGCGGCACGTCAAACAAAAAAGCTACAAACTGCCTCCGATTTCCGTCAAACAGCCGGTCATGTTGACGCTGGTGCAACGGCAAATCCGCAGCCTCTTGATAAATCCGGATTGGGCTGCATATATAGACCTGCCCGATTATTTGGCGTTGGACGGCGATTTCGCCTGCCTTGCCAATCTTGCCGAAACCATTAAAAGCCATGCCGCCGTACCTGCTACCGCGCAGGTTTTAGAGTATATGCGCGGTTCTCCTTACGAAGAAACCGTGAACCAAATCTTCCAATCGACACTCTATTCTGAAGAAATGGAAGGCGGAGGCGAAGAAGACCGCGAGAACTTCCAAATCGGCATGAAGAAACTCCTTAACGAGTTAAAATACAAACAAATCGAAACTCTCAAGCAGAAAAGCCTGCAATCGGGTTTGAATGAAAATGAAAAAAAACTCTTGCTGTCGCTTTTGACCGCAAAGCAAAATTGAACGAACGGCAATCCCTGCCGAATCCAGCAACCTTCAGGCCGTCAGAAAAGCATTGTCCCAAGCTGCGAACATGATCCCGCAGAACACCCGTTCCAAAGAGCTTTCAGACGACCTCAGCGTTACAACCTGGCAGATTGAATTTAAATCGGTTGTAACTCTGTTCCGCCTTCAGGTGCATCATGCAAACCGTTGGCACACCATCAGATCAAGAAAGTAATCCATGTCTAAAGACCAAAATCACGAAGACTATCAAGAACAGGACGATAACCGTCCGCTGACCCTCGAAGAGCAGCGCGCCCGCCTGCGCCAGCTCATCATCATGGGTAAGGAACGCGGCTACATCACTTATTCCGAAATCAACGACGCCTTGCCCGACGATATGTCCGATGCGGATCAAATCGACAACATCGTCAGCATGATTTCCGGCTTGGGCATCCAAGTGACCGAGCAGGCGCCTGATGCGGAAGACATTTTGTTGAGCGACAACGCCGCCGCCGTAACCGACGACGATGCCGTTGCCGAAGCCGAAGCCGCCTTGTCCAGCGCGGATTCCGAGTTTGGCAGAACCACCGACCCCGTGCGTATGTATATGCGCGAAATGGGGCAGGTTGACCTGCTGACCCGCGAAGACGAAATCATCATCGCCAAAAAAATCGAAAACGCCCTGAAAAACATGGTGCAGGCAATTTCCGCCTGTCCGGGCTCCATTGCCGAAATCCTCGAGCTGATCGAGCAAATCCGCAAGGATGAAATCCGCGTGGACGAAGTGGTTGAGGCCATCATCGACCCGAACGAAGTGTTGCTCAACGAATTGGGCTTGGGACACTTGGAAAGCGCGTCAAACGACGACGATTCCGGCAGCAGTGAAGAAGATGAAGCGGATGAAGACGACGATGACGACGATTCCGGCAGCGACTCCGAAGCTATGTCCGCCGCCCATCTTGCCGAATTGAAGCAAAAAGTGCTGGAACACTTCGCCTTCATCGAAAGCGAATACGGCAAGATGATCAAAAAGCTGGAAAAACACGACAGCCGCCACCCCGATTATCTGGCACACCGCGACGCCATCGCCAACAAGCTCTTGGAAGTCCGCTTCGCCACCCGCCAAATCGAAAGCCTCAGCGGCAACCTGCGCAGCCGTGTCGAAAACATCCGCAAACTCGAACGCGAAATCCGCGACATCTGCCTTGACCGCGTCCATATGGAACGCGACTACTTCATCCAAAACTTCCTGCCCGAAATCACCAACCTGAAATGGGTGGAAGAAGAAGTCGCCAAAGGCAGGGTCTGGAGCGACGCGCTCGACCGCTTCCGCCACGCCATCCTCGAAAAACAAACCGAGTTGGCAAACATGGAAAAAGAAACCCGCATTTCCATCGAAGAGCTGAAAGACATCAACAAAAACATGGTGTCGAGCGAAAAAGAAACCGCAGCCGCCAAGCAGGAAATGATTCAGGCAAACTTGCGTCTGGTGATTTCCATCGCCAAAAAATACACCAACCGCGGTTTGCAGTTCCTTGATTTGATTCAAGAAGGCAACATCGGCTTGATGAAGGCGGTCGACAAGTTCGAATACCGCCGCGGCTACAAATTCTCCACCTACGCGACATGGTGGATCCGCCAAGCGATTACCCGCTCGATTGCCGATCAGGCGCGCACCATCCGTATTCCGGTGCACATGATTGAAACCATCAACAAGATGAACCGCATCTCCCGCCAGTATCTGCAAGAAACCGGCGAAGAGCCCGATTCTGCCAAACTTGCCGAGTTGATGGAAATGCCGGAAGACAAAATCCGCAAAATCATGAAAATCGCCAAAGAGCCGATTTCGATGGAAACCCCGATCGGTGACGACGACGATTCGCACTTGGGCGACTTCATCGAGGACGCCAACAACGTTGCCCCTGCAGACGCCGCAATGTACACCAGCCTGCACGAAGTCACCAAAGAAATCCTCGAAAGCCTGACCCCGCGCGAAGCCAAAGTCCTGCGTATGCGCTTCGGTATCGACATGAATACCGACCACACGCTCGAAGAAGTCGGCAAACAGTTTGACGTAACCCGCGAACGTATCCGTCAAATCGAAGCCAAAGCCCTGCGCAAACTGCGCCATCCGACCCGCAGCGACCGCCTCAGAAGCTTCCTCGACAGCGAAGACAGCAAACTGTAAAACAGCAAACCGCAGGTTTATCCCTGCGGTTTTTATATGCCTGAGGTCGTCTGAAACAGAAGTTGTACGTTTTCAGACGACCTGTTTTGCATTCATTG
>CAKARM010000255.1:0-3663 GCA_916720585.1 uncultured Neisseria sp. | reverse complement strand
CCCGATTACCCATCAGCTCTCCGCCCAAATACAAAACGTCTGCCTGCGCCTTCAAAGCCTCATCAATCTGGCGCACATCGCGGATACGCACCAAAATCGGTTTTCCCTGTTCATGAAGCCGCCGAATATCCTGCTGCATCAGTTGGATTCTCGCCTTTTCGCTCCCGTTGTCCATTTCCGCATAAGGCCGTGCCGACAGATAAAACGGATCGACAAATCCAGCATCCGCATCCTCAATCCGATTGATATCCGCCACAATATCCAAAACCTTCTCGCCGCCAAACAACACGCCCCGTATCGAAATCTTGCTGTCTTCAGGCTGCCCCTCCCGGCTGATGATTTTCCAATCGTTCAAAACCCGGAACACGCGTTCCACATCAGGCAGCCGCGCCAATTCATTGGAATGGAAGACCCGCTCGTCGCCCAGCGCGCCGATAATCGTCCTTTCTTCGCCACGCGAAATATGTTCCCGCAAGCCACGGCTGCGAATCGTATCCACCACCCGTCGAACAGATTCCTCACTCGACCATTTGCGCATTACGATAATCATCGATACCCTCCTCATACCAATAGAACTTGCATTATATAGCCACGTTTTATCCAAACGATACCTCAACACAAAGGGACAAGTGCAAACCGCCCACATTCATATTTATAAGGCATAACAAACCATCAGGTCGTCTGAAACCCGCAACCACCATTCATACCCATTTACAACCCTCTGTCCTGCCGCACCAACCATCCCAAAGGCATGTGCTATACTCTTATACTTTAATTTTTATAAAAGCCCATGAAACTTCTGCCAAACTCCGGAAAATTCTGGCTGAAACTCCTCATCTTCAGCCTCATAGCGGTCATCGCCACCGCAGCCGGACTATACGCATCGGTTTACAACTTCTTCACACCCAAACGCATCGAAACCCTTACCCAATCCGCCCTGCAATCAACCCAACGCACCATCCGCTTCAGCCCCGAAATCCGGCGCAGTTGGTTCCCCCGCCCTACCCTTACCCTCAAAAACGTCGTCATCTCCTACCCCAACAGCACGCAAGCCGCCATCCACATTAAAGAAACCAACATCGGAATCGGCTGGAGCAGCCTGTGGAACGACACACCCATTATCGAAAAATGGGTGCTTAAAGGCGCAGATGTCTCAATCGAACGCGCCGAAAACGGCAAATGGAGCCTGCAAGACCTTTGGCAGCAGCCCCGCAACACAGCCACGCTCAACCGCCTCGTCGTAGAAAACAGCACCCTGCGTCTGAAACTCGACAACACACCGTACACCATCGAAGACTTCAGCCTCAACCTCCGTTCGGAAGATTCCGACGGCCGCCGTTTCAAAATCGGCGGCAACATCCGCAATCCGCAGTTCCCCCTCGAATGGAACGGCAACGGCCTGCTTCAAACCAACGCAGCAAACTGGAGCATTCCCGAGTTCCGCTTTGAAGCGCAGAGCCGCCGCAACCAAAACACGGTAAAAATCAACATCACCAGCGCCTTAGACTGGCAAACGCAAAACCACACCCTGCAAGTCAGCAACATCAACCTGCGCGCAGACAGCGTTCAACAAAACCTCCACTTGACCGCCCAAGCACCCCTGCTCATCTTCAAAGACAACCACCTCAGCCTCAATACCGTCAGCGGAGCCTTTACCGCAGGCTCGCCCGACAGCCAATGGGACGGCTCCTTCAAACTCGACAAAACCAATCTGCGTCCGAGCGTCATCACCCTGGACAGCTTCGATCTCAACGGCAGATACAAAAACCAACTGCGCCAAACCAGCTTTACCGTCAGCGGCCCCATGTTGTGGCAGAAAAAAACCGGATTGCAATCCGACAGCCTGCGCATTACCACCCTGCAGGACACCGTCAACCGACTGCCCCAACCGCGCTTTATCAGCATGCTCGACGGAAATTTCAGCCTAACCGATTCCGGCAACTGGCAAGGCAGTTTCAAAGGCACATTCGACCGCCAACCCGTTGCCTTGAGCTTAAAATATCAAACCCAAGCCGAGCAAAAACCCAGACTCGAAGCAGGCGTCGCCCTGCAAAAACTCAACCTCACCCCCTACTTGGAAGACTTTCAAGCCGGTTCAGACGACCCCTACCCGAAATTTCTCAACCACGCCAACACCCCCGATATCGAAGCCAGCATCAAGGTCAACAATATCCAAACGCCCGGCTTCCAATTGGACAACGTCGAAACCCGGCTGACCGCCAATAACGAACATATCACCCTGAGCAACTTCAAAGCCGGACTCTACGGAGGCCGTACCGAGGGCGGCATCAGCATAGCCAACACCACACCCCTCTCCTACCACCTCCAACAAAACGCAGAAAGCGTACAAATCCAACCCTTGCTGCAAGACCTGTTCGGCTTCCACAGCTTCAGCGGCAACGGCAACGCCGTCATCGACCTGACCACCAAAGGCAACAACCGCGAGCAAATGCTCAAAAACCTCAACGGGATGCTGACCCTCAACATCTCCGAAGGCGCATGGCACGGTATCGACATGGACAACATCCTCAAAAACGGCATCATCAGTAAAGACAACACCCAACAAACCCCGCCACCCAAAACCCCTTTCCACCATTTCGTCCTCAACAGCGAAATCGACAAAGGCATCAGCCGCCATGTCAACACCGAACTCTTTTCCGACAGCCTGCACGTTGTCAGCAGCGGCTATACCGACCTCAGCACCCAAGAGCTATCGGAGGACCTGCTCATCCGCAATGCCCTAAACCCGCAAAACAAACCCATTCCGCTCAAAATCAGAGGCACGGTACAAAACCCGTCTATCACCATCGACTACAACCGCCTGACCGACGGCCTCAACAGCCCGCAGGAAAAACAAAAAGCCCTCGAAAACACCCTGCGCGAACAATGGCAATGGATCAACCCCAACCTTGGCAAAACGAATTTAAAAGGTTTTTGCAGGGCGCACTTTCTTAGTTATTGAGGTCGTCTGAAAACTGTTTTCAGACGACCTTTGGCTTTATGCCCCACTGGATAGAGGATACACAAAAGATAATGATGCCAAACAGACGTTGACCGGTTTTCAGACGACCTGCCTAGCCATACGGCAATCCGCCTTTTCATTGTTCGTAAGAAAATGAAGCTAAAATTGACTGATACACAGATACCCCCTCTTCCGCCAAACAGAAGAAGGGGTATTTTATTGCCGGCCAGAATTTTGACTTATGGCAAGAGTATGTGAAAAAACGTGAGGTCGTCTGAAAAAACGGTTGCCATTTTTTACAGATAGTTTATAGTTCTTTATAACTAATTTTCAGCTAGTTCCTTATATCTATCTTTGCAACCTTGGATAAGCAGTTGCCATTGGGTACTCCGCCCGGCGGCAACATTTTTTTATCTGCCGAGATTTGATAAAATCCGTCCGTTTTATCTGACGCAGGTCGTCTGAAAAACCTAATACTTTGAATATTTATAGTTTTTATGGTTATAAATATCAAATAAAAATAAACATTTTACGACAACAGCTTTATCTGGAATCAATCAAATGAACAATACAAACAAAGAGAAACTTTTCAAACTCAGCACCTTGGCGTTCTGCCTTGCCGCGTTGCCGCAAGCCGTTCACGCCGCTGAAGAAGTGCAGCAGGTCGAATTAAATCAGGTCAATGTGGTCGGCAAAAACCG
>CAKARM010000254.1:0-3689 GCA_916720585.1 uncultured Neisseria sp. | reverse complement strand
TTGAAAAAAGAAAATGTTGCCGTTTCCAATATGGCAGAAAACGGCAAACAAGAAATATCCAATGCCGAAAAAGCAGCTTCAAGTGTCGCCGCATCCGAAGCAGCGGCATCCGCACCTGAAGTCAAAGTCGATTCAGACGAGCTTTGGATTAAAGTCCAATACCGAAGCAATCTGATTATCACCGACAAGAAAGGTACCATGATTTTCAGCCGGATCATTCCCGCAGGAAGCGAAAGGCGTTTTAAAGGCGGTGCGCCCTACAATGTCTGGATCGGTATTGCCACAGGTGCACAAGCCAATTATGGCGGGACAACCATCAATCTGGCAGAATACCGGGTTGCCGGTGAAAAATCAGCTTCCTTTGTAGCAGGAAAAAAATAAAGATGAACACACCCAAACGCCGCCAAACCCATCAAGTACAAATCGATCATCTCACCGTCGGTTCGGATGCTCCCGTTGTCGTGCAATCGATGACCAATACCGACACCGCAGATGCTAAAGCAACCGCCCTGCAAGTCAAAGAATTGAGCGATGCAGGTTCAGAGATGGTGCGCATTACCGTTAACAGCCCGGAAGCCGCCTCCAAAGTTGCCGAAATCCGCCAGCGTTTGGACGACATGGGTTACACCACCCCGCTGATTGGCGACTTCCATTTCAATGGCGAACGTCTGTTGGCGGAATTTCCCGAGTGCGGCAAAGCCTTGTCCAAATACCGCATCAACCCCGGCAATGTCGGCAAAGGCGCAAAAGGCGATGAAAAATTTGCCTATATGATTCGGACTGCCGCCAAAAACGACAAAGCCGTCCGTATCGGCGTCAACTGGGGTTCGCTTGACCAAAGCCTCGCCAAGCGCATGATGGATGCCAATCTGGCGTCCTCATCGCCCAAACCGCCCGAAGAAATCATGAAAGAAGCCTTGATTATTTCGGCGTTGGAATCTGCTGAAAAAGCCGTCCGATTAGGTTTGCCTGAAAACAAAATCATCTTGTCGTGCAAGGTCAGCTCCGTTCAAGATTTGATTCAGGTTTACCGCGAACTGGGTAGCCGCTGCCAATATCCGCTCCACTTAGGCTTGACGGAAGCAGGCATGGGCAGCAAAGGCATTGTCGCTTCGACTGCCGCCTTGGCCGTACTGCTTCAAGAAGGCATCGGCGACACCATCCGCATTTCCCTGACTCCCGAACCCGGCAGCTCGCGCACGCAGGAAGTCATCGTCGGTCAGGAAATTCTACAAACCATGGGACTGCGCTCGTTTACCCCCATGGTTACCGCCTGTCCGGGCTGCGGACGCACCACCAGCACAGTCTTCCAAGAGCTTGCCCAAGACGTACAAAATTACCTGCGCCAAAAAATGACCGTATGGCGCACTGTTTACCCCGGTGTGGAATCTTTAAACGTTGCCGTCATGGGCTGCGTTGTTAACGGGCCGGGCGAAAGCAAACTGGCAGACATCGGCATCAGCCTGCCCGGAACCGGCGAAACCCCTGTTGCCCCGGTTTATGTTGACGGAGAACGCAAAGTGACTTTAAAAGGCGACAACATCGCAGCCGAATTCTTAGAGATTGTCGAAGAATACGTCAAAGTCAATTATTGCGAAGGCGGTGCAAAACGCAATCAAAACCGTATCATCCCGATACAGTCTGCTTGATAAACATAGATAAAAGGTCGTCTGAAAAACATTTTTCAGACGACCTTAATAATGTAACCACACTGTAAAACTTACCGGCAGCTATCAATACAAGTAAGATTAGTTAGGCAAATTTAGAAGAGATTGTTCATATTAAATCATTTGTTCAATAAGGAGATTATGATAACAATCGGATAATTGTATTTTTTGATAACAACAATTTGGTATCACAAGTAATATCTTTTAATATGAAAACCTTATGATACAAAACGTATAAATTGAACAATAACCTAATAAGGTCGTCTGAAATCAGTGGACTTAGCGCCAACAGTTTTCAGACGACCTTTTCATCACTTTATCTCAATCTACACTCAAATCAGGCAAACACCAGCTTGCCGCCCTCTTCTTTCACATGAATCGTGCTGTCGGGCGCGTATTTGCCTTCGAGCAGGGCTTTGGCCAGCGGGTTTTCGATTTCCGACTGGATGGCGCGTTTGAGCGGGCGTGCGCCGTACACGGGGTCGAAACCGGCTTTGGCAATCAAATCCAAGGCGGCATCGTCCACTTTCAGGTGCAGGTGCTGCGCTTCCAAACGTTTTTCCAAACCTTTGAGCTGGATTTTCGCGATGTTGCGGATATTCTCCTGATTCAGTCCGTGGAACACGACCACTTCGTCGATACGGTTGATCATTTCGGGGCGGAAGTAGGCTTTCACTTCTTCCATCACCGCTTCTTTCACGGCTTCGTAGTCCTGCGTACCCATTTGTTGGATGTGCTGGCTGCCGATGTTGGAAGTCATGACGATGACGGTGTTTTTGAAGTCCACGGTGCGGCCTTGTCCGTCGGTCAGGCGGCCGTCATCCAATACTTGCAGCAGGATGTTGAACACGTCGGGATGGGCTTTTTCCACTTCATCCAAAAGAATCACGCTGTACGGTTTGCGGCGGACTTGTTCGGTCAGGTAACCGCCCTCTTCGTAGCCGACATAGCCCGGAGGCGCGCCGATTAGGCGTGCAACGGCGTGTTTTTCCATGTATTCGGACATGTCGATACGGATGAGGTGGTCTTCGCTGTCAAACAGGAAACCTGCCAAGGCTTTGCACAACTCGGTTTTACCCACGCCGGTCGGGCCTAAGAACAGGAAGCTGCCGTAAGGTTTGTTCGGATCGGCAAGGCCGGAACGGCTGCGGCGGATGGCATCGGACACGGCGCGCACGGCTTCGTCTTGACCGACCACGCGGCGGTGCAATACTTCTTCCATTTTCAGCAGCTTGTCACGTTCGCCTTCCATCATTTTGGACACAGGGATACCGGTCATGCGCGATACGATTTCGGCCACTTCGTCCGCGCCGACTTCGGTGCGGAAGAGTTTGTTTTGTTTTTTGCCGTCTGGGTTGCTTTCCGCCGCTTGCAACTGCGCACCCAATTTCGGTAACTCGCCGTATTCGAGTTCGGACGCACGGGCAAAATCGCCTTGGCGTTTGGCCTGCTCGATTTTGACCTTGATGTCGTCCATCTGTTTCTTGATGTCGGCGGTGCTGGAAGACGCGGCTTTTTCGGCTTTCCAGATTTCGTCCAAATCGGCGTATTCTTTTTGCAAACCGTCGATTTCTTCGTCTATCAGTTCCAAACGTTTTTTGCTGGCGTCATCGCTCTCTTTGGAAACGTGCATTTTTTCCATTTTGAGCTGGATAATGCGGCGGTCGAGTTTGTCCATCTGCTCGGGTTTGCTGTCCAACTCCATTTTGATGCGGCTGGCGGCTTCGTCAATCAAATCAATCGCTTTGTCGGGCAGAAAGCGGTCGGTGATGTAGCGGTCGCTCAATTCCGCGGCGGCAACGATGGCGGGGTCGGTGATGTCGATGCCGTGGTGGATTTCGTAACGTTCCTGCAAACCGCGCAGGATGGCGATGGTGTCTTCCACGCTGGGTTCGCCGACCAATACTTTTTGGAAGCGGCGTTCGAGTGCCGCGTCTTTTTCGATGTATTGGCGGTATTCGTCCAAAGTGGTCGCGCCGATGCAGTGCAGTTCGCCGCGCGCCAAAGCCGGTTTCAGCATAT
>CAKARM010000253.1:0-3704 GCA_916720585.1 uncultured Neisseria sp. | reverse complement strand
TTAACGCGCAAGGTGTCAGCATCGCTGCACCGACCGCCCATAATCCGGCGAATACTGTCAGCCTCAGCCCGATCGGTCTGAACAACGGCGGACAACGCATCACCAACGTCGCTCCGGCGAAAGAGGGTACCGATGCGGTCAACCTGAACCAGCTCGCCGGCGTGGGTAACGCCCTGCAAAACAACATCGAACGCGTCGGCAAAAAAGCCTACGCAGGTGTAGCGGGTGCGATTGCACAAGGCTCGATTCCGCAAGTAACCCGTCCGGGTGCGACCGGTATCGGCGTGGGCAGCGGCTACTACGGTGGTCAATCCGCCATGGCAATCGGCGTGTCTGCGATGAGCGACGGCGGTAACTGGGTTGTTAAAGGCAACTTCTCTGCCAACACAGACGGCCACGTCGGTGTCGGGGCAGGTGCGTTGTACCAGTGGTAAGCTAACGACTCTTAGCTGAAGCAAAGCAAAGGTCGTCTGAAATCCAAAACAGGGTTTCAGACGACCTTTTTATATGAACGAAGGGAGCGTGAAGAAAGCAATTGCGAATAGGGAGGATTCGTATATTGTCGATATAAGACGGCGGGCATCAAGCAAAACTAAAAACTATTTGCAGAAGGGCGGTAGCGTCATGGAGAGAGTTGAGTGAGGGTAAACTGAAGTGGAAATATCTGTGCCAGAAATGGCAGCTCGTGGCTTGGCTTGTTTGTATTTGAATCCACGGCAGTCCAACATATCTGCGGTTTGCTGTCTTGTATCCGCTTGACTGTTTTCTCTATTCTTGATTTGCATCGTTGTAAAAAAGGTCGTCTGAAACCGAATACATTGGTTTTCAGACGACCTTTAAATTTGATGGCATATTTAAGCAGATTGTTCTTTTTTATCTCCGTTCCAAGGCGCAACTTTAAATAGCAGCAACATCCCAGGAATTCCCAACATGAAACACAGCCAGAAGAAATTGACGTAGCCCATCTTTTCAATCAGAAAACCTGCTGATGCGTTCATAAACGTGCGCGGTACGGCGGATAGGCTGGTAAACAGGGCAAGTTGGGTGGCGGTAAAGGCGGGATTGGTTTCGCGCGCCATGTAGGCTACAAAGGCGGCAGTACCCAATCCGACACCGAATGCCTCCGCGCTGATAACGCCTGCGAGCATTGTTTTTTCGGTCAGGGTAATGATACCGAATTTGCCGAAGCCGGCCAGCCAGGCAAAGCCCAGGATAGTAACGAGCTGTACGACGCCGAAGAGCCACAGGGCTTTGTTGACGCCGAGTTTCAGCATCCAGATACCGCCGAGTATGCCGGCGATGACGGCGGGCCAGAGACCGGCGTTTTTGGCAATCAGACCGATGTCGGTTTTGCTGAAACCCATGTCGAGATAAAACGGAGTAGCCAGTGCAGTGGCCATGCTGTCACCGAGTTTGTACAGGAAGATGAATAACAGCACCAAGATGGCTTGTTTTGTGCCTTTGCGAGAGAAAAATTCTTGAAACGGTTCAACTACGGTTTGAGTCAGCGTTCGCGGTGCAGTGGGCGGCATGTTTGGTTCTTGGGCAAGAAGCAGCGTCATCAATAGACCGGGCAGCATGAATAGGGAGGTAATGAGGAAGACGCTGTTCCACGGCATAATGTCGGCCAAAATCAGGCTCAACGAGCCGGGAACGAGGGCGGCGACGCGGTAGGCATTGACATGGATGGAGTTGCCTAGACCCAGTTCTTTGTCCGATAGGATTTCTCGGCGGAAGGCGTCCAGTACGATATCCTGACTGGCGGAAAAAAAAGCAACGGCAACGGAGAGGCCGACGATGATGGGCAGGTGTTGGTGCGGATTGAGGAATGCGTAAGCAGCAAGGGTCAGCAGCAGACCGATTTGCGTAACCAGCATCCAACCGCGTCGGCGGCCAAGAAAGGGCGGGCGCACGGCATCCATTACGGGCGACCAGATAAATTTCCAAGTAAACGGCAGACCGATTAAAGACATCAGACCGATGGTTTTCAGGTCGATGTTTTCGGTGCGCAGCCAAGCAGGAATCAGGTTAATCAGGAAATAAAGCGGCAGCCCCGATGTGAAGCCCGTAAAAATACAAATCAGCATATTGCGCGAAAAAATCCGCTGCATAGTGCTTGGTTGGGAATCAGTCATAATGGATGAGCAGTACAAAAAGAAAGGCACATTGTAACAAATCCTGCGTAGCAGGGCGGGATTGCCTACTGTAATGGTTTAAAAACAAATGAGAGGGCGTGAATTGCCGCAATATGTGTCAAAGAGCTGCTTGGTATCTGGATGGGGTCGTCTGAAAATTTAGATTCTGTCAGTAAGAGACAAGCAGCAATATAGTGCTGACTATTCATTTATTTATTCAATTGCCGATTGTTTCCGCTATCGTTGCCAGAGTTGCATAGAAAAGTTAATATCCGTTAAATTATGGCAATCGCTGTCATACATAACAACCTACAAAGGAGCAAACTATGAACTTTCTGACCGCCGTCAGCCGGCAAATGACCCGATTTACCGCCCTGATTATCGTCCTTGCTTCTATCGTCGCCTTTATCGAGCCCGCGACTTTTTCATGGGTAAAAGGCGATACGCAAGTCGTCGTACTCGGCATCATTATGCTCGGCATGGGCATGACTCTAGGCAAAGAAGACTATCAAATTTTGGCTAAACGCCCGCTCGATATTTTCATCGGCGCAGTCGCCCAATACACCATTATGCCGCTGCTCGCCATCGGTATTGCCAAAGTCTTCAACCTATCTCCCGGATTGACGCTGGGTTTGGTTTTGGTCGGTACTTGCCCGGGCGGGGTTTCGTCCAACATCATGAGTTTCCTTGCCAAAGGCGATGTTGCCTTCTCAGTCGGCATGACCACCGTCTCTACCGTCCTCGCCCCCGTTATGACGCCGCTGTGGATGACTTACCTCGTGGGACAAACCGTCGAAATGGACGGCTGGGGCATGTTCAAGTTTATGTTGCTCGTTACCCTGTTGCCTGTCGTTATCGGCTCTGCCGCCAATATGTTGCTGCACAAAAAACACTGGTTTGAAGATGTTCGCGCCATTATGCCTGCCGTTGCCGTTGCCGCCTTTGCCTGCATTGTCGGCGGTGTTGCCGCCGTCCACGGCCACCGCTTTGCCGAATCTGCCTTAGTTATGGTGCTCGCCATTGCCGCACACAATATCGGCGGCTACATCCTCGGCTATTACAGCGGCGCACTGACCGGTATGAATACCGCCAAAAAACGTACCATCGCTATCGAAGTCGGCGTACAAAACGCCGGTCTCGCCACGGGTCTGAGCGCCAAATTCTTCCCGGGTAACGCTGAGTCCGCCGTCGCTACTGCCGTCGCCTGCGTCTGGCACTCCGTATCGGGAACCGTCTTGGGCAACTTATTCGCTTGGTGGGATAAGCGTAAGCAATAAGCTGCGGTGGTCGGTTCAGTCTTCAATCAATAATCAAAAAGTCGTCTGAAAAACATTTTTCAGACGACCTCTTTGTGTCATGCGGATGAAAACCGCTTTAGCGGTTTTTCAATCCCAAAACGTCCTGCATATCGTATAAACCTGTTTTGCCGTTGACCCAAACTGCGGCGCGGACGGCTCCGGCGGCGAAGGTCATGCGGCTGCTGGCTTTGTGGGTGATTTCGACGCGTTCGCCGTTGGTGGCGAAGAGGGCGGTGTGGTCGCCGACGATGTCGCCTGCGCGGACGGTGGC
>CAKARM010000252.1:0-3725 GCA_916720585.1 uncultured Neisseria sp. | reverse complement strand
GGAAAACATATACATGGAAAGACAGCAAAACAACTATCACACGGTTTTAGAAACGGCGCACAAAAGCGCCAAAGAAAATAACGACAGGCAAACGCTTCCCTTATGGGAGATTCCTAGAAATAAAGCGCAGCGCGAAAGCGGGTCGTCTGAAATCTTCCAAGAGAAATTGGGGGAGTTTATTGTACGCAATGCGGCAACAATGAATTTCTTCCAATTTTGCCGGGTTCTGGAAACCCTTGCCGAAGGAAATGAAGAAAAGGCTGTCGAGTCAACCGTAAGATTTAGAAGGGTAAAGTCTTTATCTTTCCCTTCGGGGGAGATCGCATCGGTTGAATATGACGCAGAAGCCGATCTGCCGACTGTCAGGACGACATTTTTAGGTTTGTACGGTGTCGATGCGGTTTTGCCGGATTACTTCCTGAACGATATTGCGACGCATAAAGACGGCAGTGAAAGCCTGGCGGCATTTTTAGATATTTTTAACCACCGAATCACGACCCTGTTTTTCCAAGCATGGAAAAAATACCGTTATCCGTTTCTGTTTCAACGGGAGGGGCAGGATGACCTATCGCGTTCCCTCTTGCACCTAATCGGGCAAGGCATGGTCAACGGGAAATTCATGCATCCTCTGCTGGATAGCAGGATTTTGGGATTGTTCAGTATTTTTTACCAACGAACCCGAACCAAAGAAGGGATTGTCAGTATCGTCAGATACCTTCTTCCCTTTGCCGACGTAAAAGTAAAAGAGTTCCAGCCGCAGTGGGTCATTTTGGAGAAGGACCGCAAACTGGGGAAAGCCGGTTTGCGGTTAGACGGGGGAAGCGCATCTTTGGGCGGACGGATAAAAGATTACAGTCATTTGGTGCGTATTGAAATTACGCCCGATACATTTGACAACGCGCAGCTTCTGCTGCCAAAGCAGCAATTGCACCAAAAATTGCTCGAGCTATTAAAACTCTATTTGGGTCGTCGTTTTGATGCGAGTGTTTACCTGAATATTAAAAAACACTGGATACCCAAAAGTCGTTTGGAAAAAAAACAAATATTGGGGATTAATACCGGTTTAGGTGCGATGCACCAAGACAAACAAATAAAAATAGCGAACTATACTTACTCAAACTAACTTCAAGAAAACGGAAAATCATGAATAAAAAAACCAGAATTACGTCAGTCTGCTCATTAGCCCTTTTATGCGCCATGCTTTCAGGATGCGGGATTTGGCAAGGCATGAAAGATGGAACGGTTGAAGCAACGAAAAGTGTTTTTTATACCAAACTCAAGATTTTGAAAATCGACCTGATTGCACGAAACGGTTTGAATCAAAACGAGCGCGGGCAGTCGCTGTCGACCGTCGTCCGAGTGTATCAGTTAAAAGACAAGCAAAATTATGAAGTTGCCTCATATCGTGATTTGCTCAATCAAGACAAAACCATCTTGAGCAACGATCTGGCGGAAGGTTACAAGCAATATACCATCCGGCCTGGGGAGACCATCAGCTTTGATGAAACGCTGAATAAAGACACCAAATATGTCGGTGTCGTCGCTTTCTATAACAAAGTAGGGGAAGAGCAGACTTGGAAAATGTTGATTACCAAAAAGCAGCTGACCAATAAAAAACCGGTCGTTATCGAATTGGTGGATAACAAAGTCCTGCTTCAAGAGACGGTCAAGAAAGTCAAATAATGGATGCCGCACTCTATGAGAAACTAACCGGATTTTATTCCGACGGTTTACCGATAGATGACCTGCCGGGCAGCTTCCAGTTGGTTCGCAGTGTTTTGGACAATATCCAACGCATTCTTAACAGCAGGAGCGGTTCCTTGAAACATCTGCCGGATTATGGGATTCCCGATCTCAGCATGGTTTATAAAAACCTGCCGTCCAGCGCGCATGACTTGCGGTATTTTATGAGAAAAACCTTGTTGAAATACGAGCCGAGATTAAGGAACTTGGATATCCATCTCACTGAATCCAAAGACAATATCATGGTCTTGTGTTATCAGCTGGAATGCGAAATCGAAAACGTGGGTGCGGTAGTAATAGACACTTATTTTATGCCTGAGGGGACGGTTTCCGTTAAACGCAGCCGGACATAAGCTTTCTTTGGTGTGAATAGATTACTTTGAAAATTAAGAAATAAAATATGGTTAAACACATTTTCCTTACTTGCGGCGTGTTGCTTTCAGCAACCGCTCAAACCGCCTTTGCCAAAGAGCTGGAAGGCATGTTGGTCACTCAAAACAATTATGTCCGGATTCGAAGTTGTGATTTGAAAAACAATTACACTTTGCTTCCCGGTAGCGGAAACGGCTATGAAGCTGCAGCGGAAATCATCAGCGTCAGAAAAAATACGCCTGAAAACACACCAATCTATGTCGGATTGAGAGGCAATCTGGAAAACACCAATTTTTTGATTTCAGGCATTGATTTCATCAAAATGGGCGAGAGCTGTCATGTGCCGCATACCGAAACCCCGCCTGCCGAAGTCGTTATTCGAGAGTATCCGCTTAATCAGCAGAAATCAGGTTCGACAGGAGGCAAGCCTGAGTCTAAACAAGACAATGCGAAATTAAAAGCTACGGAGTCCCAACAAGCTAAGGTAGAACAGGACAAACCGGAAGAAACGGCAGGCAAGTCAGAAGAGCCGATTCCTTATCCTGAAGTTACACAGACTAATCAATCGGAAGACGGTAAAAAGTCTGAAGGCAAGTCAAATTCAGACGACCTCGTTAAAGAAAGTGTGAAAACGAAGGATGTCAAACAGACAGATACCGAGAAATCTGATCGCACAAATGCTGGCTCGGCGACACCGAAAGGATCAAATACAACTGCGCCAACCGAGAAAAAAGCCGTAGAAAACAAGGAAATTGATACGTCGGCTAAAGCAGAAACGTCCGAAACGGTAGAAGCACCAACCAAATCAGAAATATCTGAAGTGGTAGAAGTGCCAGCTAAAGCAGAAACGCATGAAACAGTAGAAGCACCAATCCGATTTGAATCACTTGAAAAGGTAGAAACGCTGCCAACCAAGACGGAAATTTCTGCAACCGAAGAAACACCAGCCCAAACGGAGGCGCCTGCAACAGTAGAAACACGGGTAACAACAGAAACTACGTCAACTACGCAAGCTCCGGTAGCGGAAGAAGCTTCGACAAAATCGGTTGATGTAGAGGAGCATCCGTCCGTATCTGAGTCTGTGGCTCCTGTGGTTTTGCCGGCAGAAAGTCAACCGGTAGAAACCACTACCGTATCCGAATTGAAGCCTGAAACCGGTAAGCAAGAGACTCCATCGGTAGAGCATGAGCCTTTGGCGCCGCAAGTAGATATCCAACACGAAGAAACGCATTCTGCACACAACACGCTGCCGGCAACGCCAATGACTACCGAAACATCTGCGTCACAGACAGAGCCTCCTGTTGTGAATGAAGAAACTTCAGTGCAGCCGGTTTATGTCAATAAGGTCATCGTGCATGATGATGACGCATATGAATAAAAGGCAGGCAAGCCCAACAAAATAGCAGAGTCGATTTGCTGTTTTCCATATAAAAGGTCGTCTGAATCTTTTTCAGACGACCTTTTATTATGAATTGATTTTAGCGATACAACATTTTTTCGTATCCTTGATTAAAGAGAAAAATTTCCTCACGCTTAGGAAGCAAGAAGTAAATCGGTTTTATAGTGGATTAACTTTAAACCAGTACGGCGTTGCCTCGCCTTAGCTCAAA
>CAKARM010000251.1:0-3739 GCA_916720585.1 uncultured Neisseria sp. | reverse complement strand
TCGGTTCCGTACTATCTGTACTGTCTGCGGCTTTGTCGCCTTGTCCTGATTTAAAGTTAATCCACTATATTTCTTCCAAACAAAAGGTCGTCTGAAAACAGAAACAGCGTTGCCGCCGCTTTTCAGACGACCTTCAACCGTATTTATCGGTTCGACCCTTTGACCATATCCATCAAAAACAGGCGGCAGTCGAGGTTGCCGTTGTAGAGCGGGATTTTGCGTTTGGGCGAAAGGCGCATGAATTTCGGCATATCGCGGTCGCCGGTAAACATTCCCGCCAGCCAGCCCGCGTAATGCTGTTTCAACCACGCGCCCAACTGCGGGTAAAGGGCTTGTAAGGCTTGGACTTCGGCAAGGCGGACGCCGTAAGGCGGATTGGAAATCAGGATGCCGCCTTCCCCGTTCGGACGGGTGTCCTGCGCGTCTTTGACTTCAAAACGGATGAACGTGTCCACTTCGGCGGCTTGGGCGTTGGTAACGGCGGCGCGGATCATATGGCGGTCGTTGTCGCTGCCTGAAATCGGGGCAGGCGCGGGGCGGATTTGCGTTTCGGCTTCGTGTTGCAGCTTTTTCCAAAGGGCGGCATCGAAGTTTTTCAGCTTTTCAAACCCGAAACGGCGCATCAAACCGGGCGCGCGGCGGGTGGCAATCCACGCGGCTTCGATGACGATGGTGCCGCTGCCGCAAAACGGGTCTTGGAAAGGCTGCGTACCGTCATAGCCCGCCAGCAGCAGCAAGCCCGCCGCCAAGTTTTCGCGCATCGGCGCTTCGCCCGTGTCTTGGCGGTAGCCGCGTTTGAACAAGGCTTCGCCGGATGTGTCGATGAAAATTTGAATGTCGCGCTCGTCGATAAAGACATGGATGCGGATGTCGGGGCGGATTTTGCCGACGCTGGGGCGCGCGCCGCAAGCGTCGCGGAACACATCGCATACGGCGTCTTTGATTTTCAGCCCGACGAAATCCAAACTTTTGACTTGGGCGCGTTTGCCTTCTACTTTGACTTTGAAGGTTTGTTCCAAGTCGAACCAATCCGTCCAGCGGATATTTTTCGCTGCTTTATAAATGTCTTGCTCGTTGCGGTAGCCGCTTTTGATCAGGCGCAGCAACACACGGCTGGCGGTGCGCGAATGCAGGTTGATGCGGTACACCTGCTCCATACCGCCTTTGCACGCGACGCCTCCGTCAACGGCGCGGATGTCTTGGCATTTGAATTGTTCGAGTTCTTGGGATAAAGGGGCTTCGAGACCGCGCGGGCAGGTAACGAAGAGGGAATAAGTGGTCATGCGAACCTTTCGGATGGGCGGCGTATTCGGATGGCGGATTAAACTTCAATCAGGACAGGCGGAGCCATGCCAAACCCGTTTAAACTGAACCCGCCATGCCTCTGCCGCGTATTGCTCCGTCGCCGCTTGGAGGGGCGCGCGGATAAAAATGTGATGGACGTGATTATAAAGGATATAAAGGCAAAAGGTCGTCTGAAAACCCGTTATATTGATTTTCAGACGACCTTTTTAATGGATTCAAACAGAAACGCCGTCAGTCCCCCAACGCCGCCACCATCACCGCTTTAATCGTGTGCATCCGGTTTTCCGCTTGGTCGAACACGATGCTGGCGGGGCTTTCGAATACTTCTTCCGTTACTTCCACGCCGTTTAAGCCGAAGGTTTCGTAAATCCATTCGCCGACTTTGGTTTCGCGGTTGTGGAAGGCGGGCAGGCAGTGCATGAATTTGACTTGCGGGTTGCCCGATGCCGCCATCAGTTCGGGGGTAACGCGGTAATCTTTCAATAAATCAATGCGTTCCTGCCACGCTTCTTTCGGCTCGCCCATGCTGACCCACACGTCGGTATGGATAAAATCGACGCCTTTGACGGCTTCTTCCGCGTTTTCGGTGAGCAAAATCTTTCCGCCGGTTTCTTCGGCGACGGCGCGGGCGCGGGCGACGATGTTTTCAGACGGCCACAAGGTTTTCGGTGCGCCGATACGCACGTCCATACCGAGCTTCGCGCCCAACACCAGCAGCGAATTTGCCATGTTGTAACGCGCGTCGCCGACGTAGGCAAACGCGGTTTGGTTCAAAGGTTTGGCGCTGTGTTCGCGCATGGTCAGCGCGTCGGCGAGCATTTGGGTGGGGTGGAACTCGTTGGTCAGACCGTTGAACACGGGCACGCCGGCGTATTTTGCCAATTCTTCGACCACGTCCTGCCCGAAACCGCGATATTCGATGCCGTCGTACATCCTGCCCAACACGCGGGCGGTGTCTTTGATGCTTTCCTTATGCCCGATTTGGCTGGCGGACGGCTCCAGGTAAGTGACTCCCGCCCCTTGGTCGCGCGCGGCGACTTCAAACGCGCAGCGGGTGCGGGTCGATGTTTTTTCAAAAATCAGGGCGATGTTCTTCCCTTTCATCCGCTGCACTTCGCGTCCTGCCTTCTTAGCGGCTTTCAACTCGGCAGCAAGGTCGAGGTAGGCGGTGATTTCTTCGGGCGTAAAGTCTAAAAGTTTCAGGAAATGGCGGTTTTTCAGGTTCATATTCGTATTTCTCCTTCGCATTAACCGTTTATCAGCATTAAAGCCTTTGTTCCATCAATGTTTTCAACGGCTCCATACCCAATTTTTCATAAAAGCCCAATGCACCGCCGTTGGCATTGGCAACGTATAAGGTCAGGCTGTTACAACCCGACGAACGGGCGAAATCGACGACATAACGATAAAGTTTTTCGCCGATTTTCTTGCCGCGCTGCGAAGCGTCCACGCACAAATCGTCGATAAACAAAACCTTGCGTTCATGCAGCGACGGTACGCCCGAGGTCGTCTGAAAAAAGCAAATGGCGTATGCCTGCACCATTCGGGCTTCATCTTCGTAAACAAAAACGACCTTGCCTTCATCGGCAATCAGTGCGGCGATTTCTTCATCCGAATATTTTCGACCGCCCTTTTTGTACAAATCGGGACGCAAATCGGCATGTACGTCGTGTACCTGATACAGTAATTCTCCGATTCGTGCCATATCGGCGGCAACCGCTTTTCTAATAGTCATATTTCGTTCCTTTTACAATCGTAGGTCAGGCATTTATGCCCAACCTACACCTCTTCAAAACAAGGTCGTCTGAACTTCGCCGCGCTCCAAAGCAAGCAGCGACTGTTTGCGGTTCAAGCCACCTGCGTAGCCGGTCAACTTGCCGTCGCTGCCGATGACGCGGTGGCAGGGAATCAGGATGGACACTTTGTTCTGCCCGTTGGCGGCGGCAACGGCGCGGACGGCTTTGGGATTGCCCAAACGCTGCGCCTGCTCCTTGTAGCTGCGCGTTTCGCCGTAGGGAATCGCCAAGAGTGCATCCCATGCTTGCTTTTGAAATTCAGTGCCAATCTGCTCCAAAGGCGTGGCAAAGGTTTTCAGACGACCCTTGAAGTATAAGTCCAATTCCTGCCGCAGAAGTTGCGTTCGCTCATCTTCCCGAAACACAAACCGTCCGCGCAAGGCTTTTTGGACGGCGGTAATTTCCTGCTCCATATGCTTCTGCCCGACAAACTCCAGCAAACACAAACCCATGCTGCCGAACACCGCCAGCATCTCGCCCAAAGGCGTGGCAATGGCAGCAGCGGTCAGTTCGTTCAAGCTGTCAGGATAACGTGCTTCCAACAGACGGATGGCGCGGCGGATACGGACATATTCTTCAGGCGCGCAGCCGATACGGTCGATAAAATCCTGCTCGAACTGCTTGGCTTCGTGTTCCGT
>CAKARM010000250.1:0-3765 GCA_916720585.1 uncultured Neisseria sp. | reverse complement strand
CTAACCCTGTCAGCGGCAACCGCCTCAAAGAATACAACGGCATCGAATACACCTACGACGCATTGGGCAACCTGATCTACCGCCAGCTGCCCGACGGCGAAAACCAATATTACCAATACGATTTAGAAAACCAACTCGTCCGCGCCGAAATCAAAAAGCCCGCCGGTAATACCGAGATCTGGACATACGCCTATGCCCCGTTCGGAAGACGCCTTTCCAAAGAACGGCAAGACAAACTCGCCTGGACGAGTACCGAACCGAAACGTACCCACTTCGTCTGGGACGGCAGCCGCCTATTGCAGGAGTACACCTACAAAGGCAGCTACACCTATATCTACACCGACCAAGACAGCTACGAACCGCTGGCGCAAATCTTCCGCAACAACCAAGACGAAGCACAATACCTCGCCTATTTCCACAACGACCAAATCGGCATACCGCGCGAGATGACCGACATTCATGGTAATCTCCTATGGTACGGCGAATACACCGCCTGGGGTCGTCTGAAAAAGGATGGGCGGGTTTATAAGGATGCGCACCAGCCGTTTAGATTGCAGAACCAATACTTCGATGAAGAGACGGGGCTACACTATAATTTTTTCCGTTACTATGAACCTGATACGGGACGTTTCATCAATCAAGATCCAATTGGGTTGTTTGGTGGAGATAATCTATATTCATTTGGTAATCAAGTATTGGATTTTATCGATCCACTTGGTTTAAAAATTTATGGCCATAGAAAAAACGGAACATTTAGGAAAAAACCTGGGCCGAAATCCAAGAAGAAAAGCGCGGGTAAAGGCGAATGTATCCAAAATAAAAAAGATGGTGATGCTCGCGAAGCCTTACATAAAGAAGACTTAGATGCTCAATATGGAGCTGACCGTATATTGAGTCAGAAACACTTGAGAAATAAAAAGGGCGAAATTGTCAGCGACCCCGTAACGGGTGAGTCTCGTAAGCTTGATTTTGTTATAAAAGGAGCTGGTAAAAAAGGTGGTGGACTTGCTCAAGAAGTTACTAGCAAGACTGCTTCAAAAAGGAGTCAACTTGCAAAAGAAGAAAGGATTAGAGATGCAGGTGGCGTATATGTCAGAGATGGTAAAAGCTTAGTTCATGTTGACGGAATATCCGAAATTATTCGATTACCTTAGGAGATTATCATGGATATAACACTATTTAATTTTCGGACATTTTGGGAAGCAAATGCTGATGAAGATTATCGTGAAGATACTATCAGAATGTCTATTGCACTTATGACGTTTCTCAAAAACAATAACTTACTTGTTGATATTGACCCATTTAATGAGGATGGCTCTATCAAAGAAGATTTGATTATTCGAAAATCAAATGTAACTGATGAAGGATTCCAATTATTTGTTAAACCAGTAAATAACTGGTGGAATGCTTTGGATAGGGGAACTCCTCCCGAGAAAGTTACAATTTTGGAGAATGGGTTGAAAAAAATTCGTGCTGTGAAAAAGTAATTTTATATTTTCAGACGGCCTCAATATCTCTTTTGAGGCCGTCTGAAACATTCGTTCTTTAAAAATTTCTCATTCACGCATGGGGCAACCTGATCTACCGCCAGTTGCCCGACGGCGAAAACCAATATTACCAATACGATTTAGAAAACCAGCTCGTCCGCGCCGAAATCAAAAAGCCCGCCGGCAATACCGAGATTTGGGAATACGCCTACGACCCGTTCGGACGACGCCTTTCCAAAGAACGCCAAGACAAACTCGCCTGGACGAGTACCGAACCGAAACGCACCCATTTCGTCTGGGACGGCAGCCGCCTATTGCAGGAGTACACCTACAAAGGCTGCTACACCTATATCTATACCGACCAAGACAGCTACGAACCCTTAGCCCAAGTCTTTGACAACGCCAAAGACGGCAAGCAATACCTCGCCTATTTCCACACCGACCAAGTCGGCATCCCGCGCGAGATGACCGACATCCACGGCAATCTGTTGTGGTACGGCGAATACACCGCCTGGGGTCGTCTGAAAAAGGACGGGCGGGTTTACAAGAACGCGCACCAGCCGTTCAGATTGCAAAACCAATACTTCGATGAAGAGACCGGACTGCACTACAACCTGAAGCGCTATTACGAGCCTGAGGCCGGGCGGTTTGTGAATCAGGATCCGATTGGGTTGTTGGGTGGGGAGAATCTTTATTGGTTTGCGCCAAACAGCCAGATATGGATTGATCCATTAGGGTGGGTATATGTAGTTTATCGTACAATGTCAAAAAGACATTTTAAAAAATTAAAAATACAGGTCGTCTTAAAGCTACGGGAGAAACATTCATTTCTACTAAGCATGCATATTCATCTAAATATCGTGGTGTTTTAATTAGATTTGAAATGCAGGATGATTTTATAGATAAATTATCAAAAATTGGGGTGAGAGATACATCGAAAGTTACTAAAAAGAAATGTCCAGATATGCCTGTTATATCTGATGCTTCAGGCGATTGGACTAAATCATCAGCCTACTTCAAAGGAGAGAAAGGAGTACTTAATATTGGTTTAAGGAAAGGAAAAGGATTGGATATTTTCAATCAAAATATTGTTTCATTTAAACAAGTAGGTAAAAATGTAAAGAGATAAGGAAAAGTACTATATGATTTTTGAAAAAATTGACACCCTAGTGGACTCGTTTCTTGCAGGAGGCTCCAGTGTGCAAGAAATTCAATATACTATTGATCAATATGTTCACGATAAAGATATTGATGTTCCAAAATTTTTTCGTAATTATATAAATGATGGTATCGAGCATAAGAATGGAGATAGAGTTGAATTCTCTCTAATTATTTCGGATATATTCAAGCAAGATAAGATTTTATTGGATATATATGAAAAATTATTATTTGAAACTTGGCATGATAGACATGAAGATATTGTTGATGTTATTAGCCAACATGGGAATGCTTCATCAATACCAAGTTTAATAAAATGTCTTGATATGAATTTGGATTGTATGAAATATAATAATTCTTATTCTTTTCATAAAAAAATTATACATGCAATACAAAATTTAGATGGTAAAAACTATAAAAATCACTTGAAATTAATCTTTCAAAAGTTATCTCCCAAGCTTAGAGCAGAACTTAAGAAGTAAGTAAACCGCGGCATCCATGAAATCATCTAATTTCGATGAAGGATACGTTTGTAACGAAAGCACGCGATTTCTGTTTTTCAGACGACCTCAATATTTTATTAAGGTCGTCTGAATCATTTGTTCTTTAACAATCTCATTAGCAGTTAACATAGAGGTCGTCTGAAAACCAACTTTCAGACGACCTCTAACAAATTGCTACGACTACAACGGCTACGGCGATTTGACCGCCGTTTACGGACGCGACGGCAAAAAACTGCGCGGTTTCGCCTACCGCAACCACATCATGGTCGAACACAGCCAGCCCGACGGACTGGTGTCCCGCTACGAATACGACCGTTACGACACCGACGGCAAAGTGCTCAAGAGCAGCAACAACCTCGGCGAAGAATGGACGTTCGACTACCGCAAAGACCATACCGTCGTTACCGACGCATTGGGGCGGACGGAGGTGTAGGGTTTCGACGAAAACTGGGAACTTAGATGATGTAAATATAGCTCGTGAAAGCGTATCTTGTAATTTAAGTGCTGGTAGTAGTGGATATGTTAAAGAACGTCCCGCACATAACGGTGAAACGACGAAAACGCCCAATCGCGGACATTGCCGCACAATCCATGTTTGACGGGATTGAAATGGATGT
>CAKARM010000249.1:0-3778 GCA_916720585.1 uncultured Neisseria sp. | reverse complement strand
GA
The DNA here is from genome assembly GCA_916720585.1 of uncultured Neisseria sp. Lineage (GTDB taxonomy): Bacteria > Pseudomonadota > Gammaproteobacteria > Burkholderiales > Neisseriaceae > Neisseria. The sequence goes on along the minus strand of CAKARM010000249.1, from coordinate 3,776 downwards.
CATGGCCGGAAAAAAGCTGTTTTTCCGGCGCGGCAGCAATGGGACGTTGACTTTGCCTTGTTCTATTTTGCCGGGCAGTCTTAAAGTCGGGAACTACACAGACAATGGCTTCGGTCAACTTAAAAGCGGCGACAATGTTGTCAATGCTGATTACGCCAATGGGCGTTTGAGTGGTTTGCCATCAGGTTATTACACGGTAACTGCGGTTCCGGGTGCTAAATCATCATCCGCTCGATACGCTTTTGCGGTAGAAATTAAAGAAACTAACCACGGTACATCATTTGCCCCTCTGCTTAGACCTAATCCTGCTTTGGGTAGTTTAAAAGTGTCTTTTATGGCTTTGGGCGTTTGGTATGTTTTGACCGATACAGGCGACGGCGTGTTACGGGATGAGGCTGGTAAAAGTGTAGGTACGGTGTCGTCTGCAACAGGCAGTGTATTGCTTAATCTACCGTCTCTTCCGGATGTTGGCAGCCGCTTAGTGTTCCAATGGGGAGACTCCTCTGGTTTTACGTCTTTTGATGGCGGAAAGACGGGGGGGAATAATCTGCCCAAGGCGGCAAATGGGGAGTGTACTTATTCCCTGGGGCATTCGATTAAGCCGGGAACGCTGGTGCTTACTTGGCAAAATAACGGTAAAAAAAGCGCACGAGATGATGGAGCAGGAAAATTAACGGGTGATGCAACTGGCAACGTGGATTATTTGAACGGTACGATTAAATTGCCGGCTTATATTGACTCTACTTCAGTTGATTATGTTTGCGATGAGCCTGATCGCATTCAGGTTGGTCTTGCTGATGGGCTTGGATTGACCGCAGAGGAAAAAGGAGAGGTGTGGAATATCACACTAGGTACGGCAGTGCCTGATTGGCGCACTGTTTCTTTAACGGCTTTGGGAAGCTTTGAAGAATATACAAGTACAACTGTTTCAAACAGTTATTCTGGTTATGCGACAGCATTGAGATAGGATAAGTAATGGTAGTAAAAACTGGTTCAGGCGGTTTTAAAATTGTATTGTCCGCCAACCCTGCGAAAAATGGCGAGTTCACAATCGGCGGTCGAATAGTCGAGGGTGTGAGTGGTGTAGGGTCGACAATCATCGTACCTAAAACGGTGTTACAGGTTGCCGGTCAGGAAAGACGGATAGTCGAAGGAAATATTTTGGGTACAAAATATAAGTACCTAGAATTGCTTGAGACCAAAACAATAAACCGTTATGGAAAAATAGTCAGTTGGTATGCGGATTACCTGACTAGTGATCCAGCTTCAATAAAAAAACGTCGTGGCAGCTTGAACGGCGGCTTGTTATTTAATGTTTTGAGCGACTTTGATCAAGGAAGCGTCTGTGTTTTTGATACCTGGTCATTTCATGACGGCGAGACAGAGATTATTGAACGAGGCGGTACGCTTTATAAGAATTGGAATGCAGTACAAGGTTCGGGCGATGCAGTCGGTACGTTGGCTACTGACGGTAAAGTCATTATCAATGACCGTAATATTGCCTTCCTGAATCTTAAAATTACAGGCGGTATCGTACGCCAGCCACAGATCAAGGGTTATGGCTATGCAGGCCGCACACCTGCCGCGCCGGTCAAGCCTGAAAGCTTTACCGTTTACGCGGGCAATGGCGAAATTGTCGGCAGAAGCAACGCCGCAGGCGAAATTACCGGCGGCATTACAGGCAAAATCGACTACGAGACAGGCTTTTATGAAATCAAGCGCGATGAAGGTTTTTACCCCGAAGATTTACGCTACAACGCCGTGACACAAGACAACCTGCCTTTGGATTCGTCGATTATCGGTATCGATGCCGTGCGCCTGCCTGCCGACGGACGCGTCCCCGTGATTCGCAAGGGCGATATGATCGTGATTTCCAACCGTCTCAAGCAGGATTTGGGCAGCGCGTTTACCGCCGCTCAAAAAATCACACTCAACCGTCAAAATATCGACCGCCTCTGCTTGGTCGACAGTAAGGGCAAACACGTCCTCGCCGAGAAATACACGGCAGACCTCAAGGCGGGCAGCATTACTTTTGCCGAGCCGTTGGACTTGTCACAATATACCCTGCCGCTGACTGCCGTTTGTGCGTGGGAAGAAGAAAACCGTGTGACCGGCGTCGATATTTCAGGCCGTCTGAAACTCCAGTTTGCGATTGGGCGCAACTATCCGAAGGAGAACACATTTGTGTCCTCCGCCCTGATCGGCGGCGATTTACTGGTGCGCGCTACCGAGCCGTTTTCGCAACAGGCATGGGACAATGTGTGGAGTGACGCGCAACGCGGGGAGCCTATTTTGGCGCGTACCAATGTCAAAGACTACCCGATTAAGTTGGCCAGTAATGGCGCGATTACCGAGCGCTGGCTGATTAAATTCATTACTGCAACCCAATTCGAGCTTTACGGCGAGCGGCTGGGCTTGGTCGCAAAAAGCGATACCTTGACCGATCTTGCGCCGACCAATCCGGCAACCGGCAAGCCTTATTTCACGCTCAAGGCGGCCGCATTCGGCGGCGGCTGGTCGGCGCAGAACTGTATCCGCTTCAATACTTACGGCACGCCGTTGCCCGTTTGGATTTTGCGCAGTGTCCAGCCTTCGCCGGACAAGCAAAACGGCCGCGATGGTTTTACCGCGTGTTTGCGCGGCAATACGGTGGCCGAATAAGAGATAAGGCCGTCTGAATAGGACTTCAGACGGCCTTTATACCGTTTGTTTCTTTTTTATGCCGTTTGTTTTAGAATACATTATTTAAAATAAATATGGAGAATGAGATGGAAAACTATTACAAACTTCTTGGGATTATGTCATCTGCAACGGAAGAAGAGATTAAACGGGCTTTGAGGCGTGCTGCGGAGCGGCAGGAGCTGGAATTGGATGAGATAAGATGGTGTCGCGAGTATTTGCTGAATCCGGCGGCAAAAGCGGAATACGATAAAATCCTCCATGCCGAAAATCCCGATCTTGCCAAAGAAGAAAGCGAAAAAGCGAAAGAAAGAGAAAAGCTCAGACAGAAAAATAAAAAAAGCGGAGGGTCTGATTTCTTGAAATTGATTGGCACCGGGATTCTGGTTTCCATCCCGATGCTTTGGTTTACATTCAAAAACGGCGGTACGTCATCCAAGCCGAGTGTATATCAGGCGCAATCAGCCTGCGAAAGCGCGGTAACAGGTATTTTAAAATCGCCTTCTTCGGCTGATTTCAGAGGGTGGCAACGACGTGAAAATGCCGATGGGACGTTTGAAATAAGCGGATATGTCGATTCGCAAAACAGTTTCGGGGCTATGTTGCGTGCGCAATTTAGCTGCTCCGTCGATGCAAGCGGAAATCAGGCGAAAATTACTTATTTCCGCTGAAAAAACAAAATAGAAACAAGCAAGTGAGTGCAACTATGCCAAGCCCCGATTTTCGGGGCTTTTGTTTTAATGGGGTTTTAAATCATTGAAGTAAAAAGAAAGGCCGTCTGAAATGTTTGATACGCAACGTGTGCCGGTAAAGGTTTACCGCTGGGATGATGAGGGTGCGCCGCAGGTTGAATCGGCGGCAGGCAGCATTAAAACGATTTTAAAAGCCTGCCTGGTTACCGGTTATGGTGAAGGTAATAAACGCAAGGACGGGCTGGGCTGGGAAATGGCGTTTGAAAAGACGCAAGAAGCCTGCTTCCGCAGCACGCACCCGAAGGCAACAAAGTGGTGGCTTGGGGTGGATGACTCAAAATATGGAGACCGTGCAAGATACGTTGATTTGTGCGGTCTTTTGGAGCCGACATCGGCAAAGGCGGG
>CAKARM010000248.1:0-3778 GCA_916720585.1 uncultured Neisseria sp. | reverse complement strand
GCTGTACTGTCTGCGGCTTCGTCGCCTTGTCCTGATTTTTGTTAATCCACTATATTTCAGGGGCTGCCGACATTTCATTTTCAAAGTGTTTTTTTGTTTCCCAAGCAGAAGCTATTAAATGCCGGTAATGCCTAATGCGTCCCACACCTTCAACGCATCCGCTGTCGCCTTCACATCATGCACCCGCACGATTTGCGCGCCGCGCGCTACGGAAGCCAACGCTGCCGCCACGCTGCCGTGTACGCGTTCCGCCGCATTTGCCTCGCCGGTCAGCTCGCCTATCGTGCTTTTGCGCGATACGCCGATGAGCAGCGGAAAACCTGTTTCCGCCATCAATTCGGGCAAATGCCGCATCAGCGCGATATTGTGTTGCAAGGTTTTGCCGAAGCCGGAGCCGAAGCCGGGGTCGAGTATGATGCGTTGCGGTGCGATGCCTGCCGCGATACATTCCGCTGAGCGCGCTTTCAAATACCGCGCTACTTCACCGACAACATCTTGATATTTCGGATTAATCTGCATGGTTTTGGGCAAACCCTGCATGTGCATCAGGCAAATGCCCGTGTCCGCCTGACGCGCCAGCAATTCGACCGCGCCCTCGTCATTCAACGCCGCCACATCATTAATAATATCGACGCCGCCGAGTGCCAACGCTTTTTCCATAATCACCGTGCGGCGCGTGTCCAAACTGATGGGAACGCCCCACCCCGCCACTTCCGCCAAAACAGGCTCAACCCGCGCCCATTCTTCTTCAGGCGAAACATAATCCGCACCCGACCGCGTCGATTCGCCGCCGATGTCGAGAATGTCTGCGCCTTCTTTTAGAAGCTGTTCGGCATGTGCCAAGGCTGTTTGGGCGTTTTGCGAATACACGCCGCCGTCGGAAAAAGAATCGGGCGTCAGGTTGACGATACCCATGATTTTCGGCTTGTCCAAACCGATTTCAAACCTGCCTGCCTGCCAGATGCGCGTGGTCATGATGGTGTTCCGTAAAATAATGAAGACGAAATTATAGCTCGTCTGAAAACATCATGCAGCTTTCAGACGACCCCGTTTTACAAATCCTGCCGTTTAATGCCAAAATCAGGTTTACCATCCTAATCCGCCTGATAAAGGAAACAGCCATGTACCAACACGTCGAATACTACCCCGGCGACCCGATTTTGAGTTTGGTCGAAACCTTCAAAAACGACCCACGCCCCGAAAAAGTCAATTTGAGCATAGGCATTTATTTCGACGACGAAGGCAAAATGCCCGTGTTGGAATCCGTGAACCGTGCCGAGACTGCCCGCGCCGCCACACCTGCGCCATCGCCCTATCTGCCGATGGAAGGCTTGAACACTTACCGCAGCGCGGTGCAGCATTTATTGTTCGGCAAAGACAACCCTGCGTTCGCGCAAGGACGCATCGTTACCGTACAAACACTAGGCGGCTCGGGCGCACTCAAAGTCGGCGCGGATTTCCTGCACCGCTGGTTCCCCGCAGCGCGCGCCTACGTCAGCGATCCGACTTGGGACAACCATCGAGGTATCTTTGAAGGCGCAGGTTTCGAGGTCGGTACTTATCCTTATTACGACCCTGCCACCGTCGACGTGAAATTCGACGAAATGACCGCGTTTTTCAACACCCTGCCCGAAAACAGCGTCTTAATCCTACACCCCTGCTGCCACAACCCGACCGGCGTGGATATGTCGGAGCAGCAATGGGACGAAGTATTGCAAATCATCAAAACGCGCAAACTGATTCCGTTTATGGACATCGCCTACCAAGGCTTCGGCGGCGATTTGGACAGCGATGCCTACGCCATCCGCAAAGCGGTGGAAATGGATTTGCCGCTGTTCGTCAGCAATTCATTCTCGAAAAACCTGTCGCTGTACGGCGAGCGCGTCGGCGGTCTGAGCGTGGTTTGCCCGAATAAAGAAGAAGCGGAATTGGTGTTCGGACAGCTCAAATTCACCGTCCGCCGCATCTACTCTAGCCCGCCCGCACACGGCGCCTATATCGCCGCCGATGTGATGAACAATCCCGAACTTTACGCCTTGTGGCAAAACGAAGTCTATGTCATGCGCGACCGCATCCGCGCCATGCGGCAGAAACTTTATGACGTCTTGACCGTCCAAATCCCTGACCGCGATTTCACTTATTTCATCAAACAGCGCGGCATGTTCAGCTACACAGGATTGAGCGTGGAACAAGTCCGCAGGCTGCGCGACGAATTTGCCGTTTACCTGCTGGATTCGGGCAGGATGTGCGTCGCCGGGCTGAACGCATCGAATATCGCCTATGTCGCCGATGCGTTTGCCGAAGTGTTGAAATAAAGCGCAAAAAGTAAAAGGTCGTCTGAAACCCGATGTAGTTTTATTTGAAGTAAGTCAAAAGGCCGCCCGAAAAATTTTCATCTTTCAGACGGCCTCTCTATAATTGGCGCACCCAACAGGGATCGAACCTGTGACCTCCAGCTTCGGAAACTGACACTCTTCCAACTGAGCTATGGGTGCGGGGAAGGCGTAAGATTAACGCAAATCCCGCCTGTTGGCAAAGCCTATTATGCAGGATGGCGCAAACAAGACAAATTTGAAGAAAAATCTCATAAAATAATCAACAACATACAAAACCCACCCCCTAACAGGCGGCAAAAAACCGCCGCCTTTGCGTATATTTTCCACAAGAGCGATTGGAAAGCCCTTGTGAATTCAGTATAATCCAGCAAAATATTGTTAACTGCGTTTAACACACCAAACTATAACTCAAAGCACAACCTAACCTAACGGCGAGGCCTACCAAATGAAACAACTCCGCGACTCCAAAGCCCAAGGCTCTGCATTGTTTACCCTTGTGAGCGGTATCGTTATTGCCATTGCAGTCATTTACTTCCTCATCAAATTGGCGGGCAGCGGCTCGTATGCAGACGTTGCCCAATCTTCCGAAACCGCTACCCAAACCCGCATCCAGCCCGTAGGACAGCTTACCTTGGGAGACGGCATTCCGGTAGGCGAACGCAAAGGCGATCAGATTTTCAACAAAATCTGTATCCAGTGTCACGGCGCAGACAAATCCGTCCCCAACGCGCCGAAAATCGAAAACAACGGCGAATGGGCTCCCCGTATCGCACAAGGCTTCGACACCCTTTTCCAACACGCTCTGAACGGCTTTAACGCCATGCCTGCAAAAGGCGGCGCAGCCGATTTGACCGACCAAGAACTCAAACGCGTTATCACTTACATGGCGAACAAGAGCGGCGGTACCTTCCCTGATCCGGATGCCGCAGCACCTGCCGATCAAGCCGCTTCAGGCAATGCAGCCGCCTCCGCACCGGCCGCTGCCGGCTCCGCCCCCGCAGCCGACGCACCTAAAGCCGAAGACAAAGGCGCAGCCGCTCCTGCAGCCTCCGGCGCAGACGGTAAAAAAGTTTTCGAAGCAACCTGTCAGGCTTGTCACGGCGGCGCAGTCCCCGGCATTCCCGGCATAGGTAAAAAAGACGAATGGGCTTCGCGCATCAAACAAGGTAAAGAAACCCTGCACAAACACGCTCTCGAAGGCTTCAACGCCATGCCTGCAAAAGGCGGCAACGCCGGTCTGAGCGACGATGAAGTCAAAGCAGCGGTCGACTACATGGCCAACCAATCAGGCGCTAAATTCTGATTTGTTCAAAAAACGCCATATATCCCATCAAAAACGCACCTTTAAACAAGGTGCGTTTTTTTTGCAGCCGTTCACCATCCTAAAAGATATAGTGGATTAACTTTAAATCAGGACAAGGCGACGAAGCCGCAGACAGTAC